>JANOXW010000037.1:0-4082 GCA_031418635.1 Acidobacteriota bacterium | reverse complement strand
TGAGCAGAGCTAACTGAAGTGGTTTGTTGCCAATTTGGATATTCAAGCAGACTCCGACCGTATGACTCAGTATTTTTCTAAAAATACGATTTTGATAATGCCATAAATCTTTGACTTTGATCTTTGCTATTTGAAATCTTTCCGTCAACTGCGAATTAACCGTTTCGACTACTTTCCGCCAATACTTCGTGCGCTTCACCAATTTGACTTGTTGGGGCGAACTTGCCATATTTTTGCGAAGTGGCGTAACCACTTGGGTCAGTTGGCGGGCGAGCCATAATGCTTGTTGATGTTGGTCAATAAAACCCTTGTCGGCAGGAACTGTTCCCGCACATCCTTCGATCAAACTTCCCAAATGATTGACATCGTGGAGACGGGCTGAAAGTAGTGGAAAATGCGTAATCATTCCCGAACGGGCAATTCGCAGTCCGAGTTTGAAACCGTAATAATCCATTTTCTTGGCGGCGCAATGACCGAATTCGGCGATTGTCGGAAAGCGTTTATCCCGCACACCGCCGCGCGTGAAAGTGCACACCGGCAAAGGCATTGTGTCAATTGATTGCACTAAATCGGCATTTTGTTCAGCTCTTTGGACGAGCAATGATTGACAGATAACTTTGGCTTGCCACAAATTAGCCGATTGCCGGACAAAGGTCGGGCGCGACGGCAAATTTGGGAAAAACGCCAAATAATGACGTTTGAAATAGTTGTAAATCTCGGTATCTTCGTGCAGTTTGAAGAATTCGCCGCAGATTTCAATCGTCATAACTTCTGCATCAGTCAGTTTGGGCGGAAAGCCTTTTGTGCGAAAATGACAACTTTTTTCAACGATTTGCATCATTTCAACTACCAAACAATAAACAGAAATGATAAAAATATCTAGTTCCATTAAGTTAATCTCCTGTTTCTATGATTTTTAGGCAAAACCATTTTACAGGAATTAGCTTTTTGGAACACTCAAATTAAAGTTGCACACAAGGTAACTTATAACGGCTGTATCTGATAATTCCATTTCGGCAATATTTCATCAAACTTTATGGTCATAGTTTCTTTGAAATTATCGCTGTATTTTCTTCCTGTTTGATACACCTTTTCGTTTATCCACGCCACTACTTTTAGTCCTGTTTCGGTGGTTGTTTGTTCGGCTCGTTCTTTGACAATTTCATAGTTCTCAAACACTATTGCGTCCCAATTCCGCTGCAAATGTGGAAATAGCCGATGCTCTATCGGATTATATTTTGAACAATATGCCGGATAATGAGCAACTGTAATTTTGATTTTTAATTCATTTGCCAATTTTTGAACATCTTCTTTGACGATGTAATGCAAACTCGAATTACTGCCTCCGCCGTCCATCAAAAGCAACATTTCAGCCGCTTCCGGATACTCTTTTTGAAGACTGTTTTGCCAATCATACCGCAAATTATCACACAAAAATTCAGATGTGTCTTTGCTCTTTCCGATCCTCAGATAACCTTTATTTGTTCCCACATCATAAATCCCGTGCGGCACGACCTGACCTTCCGCTAAACTCGCAACATCGTGGTCATAAACTGCTCTTTTTTCTTGACAATACGACTTGCCGGCGCGGTAGAATTGTCCGATAAACTCTTTCTTCTTCGTATCTACGCTCAATATCGGCAACCCCCTGTTCACAAACTTTTCTTTTATTCGCTTGATGTTTTCAAACTGCTCAGCTCGATTTTCAACCTCTTTAAGCGTCATTGTTTTGCTCATTTTTCGCTTCACCAAGCCTTTCAATTTGGTCAACTGTTTGACGATAAAACGACTCGTTTGCAAACCTTTCCGACCAAATAGTTTGACTATCTGAGAGTCTTTTACGTTTGTCCACCGAACTTTTTCATTCATCGGCGAACCTGCCGTTTGTGATTCGACAATTTCATCAAACACAGTGCTTAACTCCGATTCAGTTTCAATGTTTTTTTTCGTTCGCCTCCAAGTTTCCGCATTCGTGAGAAAATGTCCGCACCATTGGCAATCTCGCTTAACTCTTTTTGTCCGGCGCGAATCGTGTGCCGATGAATACTCAGTTCTTGCGAAACCTGCCGAACACCAAAATAGCCAAGTTCGGTAGCTTTCAAGGCGGCAAAAAGTCGCCTTTGCTTTTCATTCAACATCTCAAAAAATAATTGTTCCAAAGTTTTACTCATAGCTGATACCTTTTCAAATTGCCGATTTGTTATTGTTGTATCATTATTATAAGTTATTTTTTACACCTTCCTAAGTTAAAAAAAGAGCGCAACGAATGAATTTTGTTGCGCTCTTTTACAATTTAAATATGAACTACTATTTCGGCATCAAAACAGTATCAACAACATGAATAACGCCGTTTGACTGAATTACGTCAGCAATCGTAACCTTCGATTTGCCGCCTTTGGCATCAGTAATAATAACGTCTTTGCCGTCTAACGAAGCGGTTAATTCTTCGCCTTGAACGGTTTTGAACGTCGCTTTTCCTTTGCCTTCTTCAATCGCTTTGACAATCGAAGCTGCATCGTGCTTTCCGGGAACAACGTGATAAGTCAATATTTTGGTTAAAGCCGCTTTGCTTTCGGGTTTGACCAATGTGTCAACCGTTCCTTTCGGCAATTTGTCAAATGCTTCATTGGTCGGTGCAAAAACCGTAAATGGTCCTGGTCCTTTAAGCGTGTCAACTAAACCGGCAGCCTTAACGGCAGCAACCAGCGTTGTATGATCTTTTGAATTAACGGCGTTGTCAATAATGTCTTTTTCTTTCGACATCGGTGCGCCGCCGACCATCGGATTTTCGCTCTTATCCATCGCCATATTAGAATTCATATTAGAATTCATAGTTGAATTTATATTTGAATTCACAACGACGGCATTCATATTCGTTTTGTTTGTAGTATTAGTGCGTGTATTTGTATCCGATGCCGCCGGACAAGCCGTCAACAGCGCAAACGCGCCGACTACGCATAAAGTAATAATAATTTTCTGTTTCATTTTTCTGTCCTCTCAAAGTTTATTGATTTTGAAAACTTATTTCCAAAATTGAAATGGATTGCAAGAACTGTTAAATCTAATTTGAATAACAGTCATTCAATCCTCGACAAGCAGTTATAATTTGTTCAAAAAAGATAAATTCTCTACTGCTATTAGAGTTTATCTAATTCACCTTATACTATAGAGTTCGTCTATTTCTGCCAAATAGATGCAAAAATGTTGCTCAAATGCTCAAAAGCCGTTTCAGATTGAACTCAATCTGAAACGGCTTAAATGTAAAAGTGTAAAAGATTAAAATTCTACCATTGAAATTGAAGAGAAATTTTGGTTGATTCGCTTGAGTAAAATTCAGAAATACCGATAATGTCCGATAATTTTCCAATCGAAAATTCTATCTTCGGCTTGTGTGCCGCCGCCGATGTTGTGAATTATGAGATAGCGTTTTGTGCTTTCGTTGTAAATATTTGAAACCAACCCGATGTGCGTCATTCCCTTACCATCCAAGTCCCAAGCAACGACATCACCCGGTTTGTAATCTTCGGATTTGTCCTTTATCGGCAGAGATTTCCCTTATTTTCGGATTATCACCAACCGGTTCGATTTAAGGACGATAAAGATAATATTTCTCTATGCTGACAGGTGGCAGATCGAGTTATTTTTCAAGTATTTGAAGCGGATTTTGACGGGGCTGCATTCGTTCAATCATTCGCAAAACGGGGTGGAGATACAGTTTTATTTGTTGATGACGCGGGCATTGTTATTATTGAAAATGAAGCAGGATTGCCAAAAGTTGAAACCGAATAAGTCGAAGACCCAAGAAAAAGTTGAGAAAAAGAAAGAAAGTCCGGCGGAATGGATCAAAAATATCAGCAAAATATTTTACGAGAGTTGGAAGGTAAGCAAGAGTTGGCTCCAGATAATCAGCAATTCGTTAAGCACAGTAATTGATAATGAACTATGCAGGTGAGTAAATGTTTTGTGGCATAATAAAGAAATGAATATGCCGAACAAGTTTGTCCGAAATTTATCTGCTGAGGAAATAATTCGCTTGGAACAATTATGGCAGACGAGCAATAATTTCCGTTTCCGAAATAGGT
>JANOXW010000036.1:0-10177 GCA_031418635.1 Acidobacteriota bacterium | reverse complement strand
CAGAAAGCGAAAATCCAAGCGCGTCATCGGCTTCTTGAAAAACTTCCCGCGAAACGGCAAAGTTTGAGCATAAATCCTTGCCCATTCCAACGGCTTGCGAACCTTGTCCCGGAAATATGTAAGCCAATTTTGTCATTCGTCCTTTGTGTTTTGCCCTTTGTTTCCCCTATCAACCTTTCAATCCCAAACTTATGCAAAGAACGAAGAACTAAAATCTAATAAGCGTTCCGCCCCAAGTTACGCCGCCGCCGAAAGCAGTTAAAAGCACTAAACTTCCCTCTTTGATTTTGCCGGATTGCAAACATTCGTCCAAAGCAATCGGAATCGAAGCCGACGATGTGTTGCCGTGTTCGGCTATGTTTGAATAAACTTTTTCTTCGGGAACGCCTAATCTTGAAGCAACCGCGTCGGTAATGCGCTGATTTGCCTGATGCGGAATTACAAGGTCAACATCGTCCACCGAATAACCGGCTTTGTCGAGCATTTCTTTAGAAATATCCGCCATCGAACGCACGGCGACTTTAAAAAGTTCGTTGCCTTTCATCTTGAAAAAATGATCGCCCCTTTCAATCGTTTCGTGCGATGTGCCGAGGCGTGTTCCGCCGCCGGGCGCGTAAAGTTGTTCGGCGTAACGTCCGTCGGAACGAATTTTCGTTGCTAAAATTCCTTTGCCTTCGGGAACTGCACCGACAACCGCCGCGCCGGCACCGTCGCTGAAAATAACGCACGTTCCGCGGTCGCTGTAATCAACATATTTCGTCAAAACTTCCGCGCCGATGACCAAAGCGTGATTAATTTGCCCTGTGCGAATCATTGATTCAATCATCGTCAAACCGTATAAAAAGCCCGAACAAGCCGCAAATATATCCATTCCGGCGGCATTGGTCGCGCCGATTTCGGCTTGGATTAACGCGCCTGTCGAAGGCATTATTTGGTCGGGTGTCGTCGTCGCGCAGACAATAATATCAATATCTTCCGCCGTCAATCCGGCTCTTTCGAGCGCAATGTTTGCTGCTTTGACACCGAATTGCGAAGTGTATTCGTTATCGGCGGCTTTGTGGCGTTGCTTGATGCCGGTGCGCGTAGTTATCCAATCGTCGGTTGTTTCAACGATTTTCTCCAAATCGGCGTTGGTCAAAACACCACTTGGAAAACTGTGTCCCATCCCGATTATTCCTGCGTTATTTCCCATTTTGGATTTCGGATTTTAGATTTTGGATTGCTGATTTAAATCGCAAATCGCAAATTGAAAATCGCAAATGTAATTATTCTTTTGTTTTGACTTCGATTATTTGACGACCTTTATACATTCCTGTTTCGGGGTTGATACGATGCGGCTTTAACGCTTCGCCCGAGTCTTTGTCAATATAATATTGCGGAACTATTAAAGCATCGTGGGCGCGGCGCATGCGCGTGCGCGAATGCGAATGTCTTCTTTTTGGATTTGGCATAATTTCCTCTTATATGTTGATGTTGATAAGAAGCCAGACAAATTTAGATAATGGTATTTTTTCTTTGGAATAACTAACAGCTAAGAACGCAGTTTTAAGTTATCAGTTATCAGCTATTCCGAAAATTACCCTCACTTAATTGTGTCCAACTACTTATTTAATAAAACATTAACCATTAACTACTATTTTAAATTTTTAAGAGATGCCCAACGCGGGTCAATCTCAATTTCCTCACACTTACAATCTATCAGATTTTGGTTCGCACCGCACTTCGGGCATAAACCTTGACAATTCTCTTGACAAAAAACCTGAATCGGCAAATTTAATAAAATTTGCTCACGGACAAGTTCGGTCAAATCTATCTCGTCGCCATCAAAAATCGAAACTTCCAAATCTTCGCCGCCGAGTTCGGCTTCTTTCGCTTCGGTATAATTTTCGGGCGTAACAAAAACCGCTTTGAACAAAATTTCCAAAGCATTTTCCGTCGGTTGCAAACAGCGACTGCAATCAATCCCCACATCGGCAAGAATTGTGCCTTCGACATCGGTTTGCGCGATTCCTTTTTTCAACTTGACTTGCGCTCTGACTTCATTTTTCAAATTTGCCGCTTCGCTTTCTAACTCAAGTTCTTCGGGCGTAATCGAAAAATCAAACGAGGTTTCCGAATCTTTTAGTGTTGTTAAACCAACTATCATTATTGACCGAAAAAATTTTGCGGTTGGAAGGGCGCACAACCGCAAAAGAACTTATTATAACGGTTGAAATAGAAGTGTCAAACCAAGTGTAAAAAAAGACGGAAGCCTACGCGTAAGCAAGAGCGCATAGGTTCGAGCATCACTGCGCTCTTGCTTACGCGCAGGCTTCCGCCATCTTTTAAGCCGAAACCTATTTCTTATTTTGTTGAATAGTTAAAAAAGTGTTGATTTTATCGGTTGCAACAGTTTCCGTTTGTCCGTTTGCCCAAACAATTTCCAACTTGTCAATCTTGGTGGCATCGCCTAAACCGATGTGAATTATTTGTTCGTTGCTTGAGGCGTAACTTCCGCCACTGACTACATCAAAGCGTTGGCTAAGTTTCGCGGTTGTTACATAAACCGTTGAACCGATTGCATCTTTCGGCGTTTTTTTGGTGCTATCACCGACAAGTTTGATTGACAACCAATTACTTTTTGCCTCGCTGACATTTCTTAAAACAGTCGGCGCGTTGTCCATATCGGAAATAACCACATCCAACTTGCCGTCGCCGTCAAAATCGGCAACCGCCAAACCGCGGGCGGAAATCGGTTGGTCTAAACCGCTATTCGGCGCGGCGGGAACGCGCTCAAACCGCAACTGTCCTTTGGCGGGCGTTTGTCCGTTTTTAAAAAGCAAAATCTGTTGGGCAAAACTCGTTCCCCACTGAAAATTATCAACCACGGGATAGACGTGACCGTTAGCGACAATCAAATCCTTCCAACCGTCGTTGTCAAAATCCAAAAACGCCGTTCCCCAACCCAAAAAAGGAATCGAAGTTTCGCCTAATCCCGCCTGAAAAGTAATGTCGGTAAAATTTGAATCGCCGTCATTGCGATACAAAACATTTGAATCGTCGGAAAAATTCGTAATCTGAAAATCAACCCGACCGTCGTTGTCATAATCGCCGACGGCAACGCCCATTCCGGCTTGCTCACGCCCATTTTCATTGAGGGCAATGCCCGATGGATAACCGACTTCTTCAAAAGTGCCGTTGCCTTTGTTCAAATAAAGTTGTTTCGGTGTCGAATCGTTGACGACTAACAAATCAAGGTCTTTATCATTATCAATATCAACAAACACGGACGAAAAACCGTAATATTTTTCACTATCGGTTACGCCGACTTTATCGCCTACTTCTTCAAAAGTTCCATCCGTTTTTTGGTGAAAAAGTTTATCTTTCGCGCCTGTCAAACCACGCGGACCGCACATTACAGGCTGACCGCGAAATTGACAAAAATTGCGTCCACCGCTTTTTTCTTTTTCGACATCCGCCGGACTTGGCGGTAAATTCTTTAAATCGAATTCGAGATACGCGGGAACAAACAAATCAAGCCGTCCGTCTTTATCGTAATCGCCAAACGTCGCGCCCGTGTGCCAACCCTTAATATCTAAGCCGACCTTCGGCGCGACATCGGTAAAAGTTCCATTGCCGTTGTTTCGATAAAGCCGCGACGTGCCGTAATTGCCGACAAAAATATCGGCAAAACCGTCGTTGTCGTAATCGCCGACGGCAACGCCCATTCCCCAATGCTCATTGGCTACGCCCGCTTTTTCCGTTACATCTTCGAATTTCCAATTGCCCAAGTTTCGATAAAGCGCAGATTTTGGAGCTTTTTCCTTACCGAGTTCGGCGTTTATCGTCGAACCGTTGAGCAAGAAAACATCGGGTTTGCCGTCGTTATCAAAATCAATAACCGCAACCGTGCAAGCCGTAGTTTCGAGAATATAATTTTTTTCCTTACTGCCCGAAACGCATTGAAAATTTTTCATCGCCGTTTGCTGCGTTACATTTTCAAACACCTTCGCCGCTTTTTCGTCCACAATTCCCGTCGTCCGCTTAGATGTATAAACCTTTGCTTCACCCGTCGAAACGCCGCCTTCGGTCTGCGCCCAAACCGAACCCGAAAGCATAAAAACTATTATTGCTAAAAATAAAAAACTTTTTTTATAAAACATAAATGTTAAAACGGAGTGTGCCTCTTTCAGAATGAGCGCACATAATTTATCAACGACGCAATCTCTTTTGAACTCAATTTTTTCTTAAACGCGGGCATTCCGCCTTTGCCGTTGCTGATCAAGCGTGTCATCTGTTTTTGACTCATTCTTTTCGTATCTCTGCCTGTCAAATCAGGCGAATCATATAGTCTGCCCAATTCGGTATCACTTTTTCCGTCCGCACCGTGACAACGCGCACAGTTTTTTTGATATAAATCACGGGCTAAATTGTTGTCGCTTGATATTTTATGTTCATCGGACAAAACGGCGTTTGTGCGTGAAGAAAATACGGCAACGCCCATAAACATAAACACAACTAAAACGACGGTCTTCAAAATTTTCTGCATAATTAATAACTTAACTCAATTTGATTTCGCGGATTTGTCGTGCTTTTGATGTCATCAATGATTATCGGGTTTATCGCAAAAAAGCCAAATAGTCTGTTTTTTCCCAACTCGGTTGAAATAGTTTCAAATCGTGCGTGTGGAAGGGCAGACTTTCGTTGCCGATGCTCACATTCTTTTGCAAAAAATTGCTTGCCAAAGCCGTAACTTGCGGGTCGTCTTTTAAGTCTTTGAAAATCATCGCTTCCTTTTTTGATTCTTCGCGCATTCCTAATTTTTGATAAATGATTATCAAATTGTAATGCGACGAAACATCTTCAGGGTCAATCGCCAAAATCTGCTCGTAAAACCCACGCGCAATTTGCAACTGATTTTTGCGCTCTGCGGGCGCAATCGTATCACTTTTTATTTTAGCCAATTCGCCAAGTTGTTGAAGCGTCAATCGGTCTTTCGGATATTTTTCCAAAACCTTTTTGAAATTCGCTTCGGCTTCGTCCAAACGGCTTTGCACACGGTCAATTCTGCCCGATTGGAAAACCGCCCGATAATTGTTGGCATCAATTTCCAAAGCCTTGCCGACGAGTTTATCGGCTTCACGCCAACCGCCCATTTCCATTAGCGCAAGTGCTTTATTAGTTAGCGCAAACGGCTTATAATCTTTGACATCAGCATCAATCACTTCGTCAAAAGCGTCTGCGGCTTGCGGGAATTGGCGTTGATCAAGCAATGAAATACCGTAATTGTTCCATCTGCGCCAATCAGGAACAGCTTTCGGGTCAACCTGTTGCGCTTTGTTTGTTTCACCGACGAGCAAAACTCTTTCGGATTTTGCCATCTCGACAATCGGATAATCAACCGATTTACCAAGTGAATAATCACTAAAAACCCGCGTAAATCGGCGATATTGAAGTTTTGCCGTCAACTTTACTTGTCCGCCGATACCGCTTGGAATCGTAAATTTATAACGTGCTAAATCTGACCGTCCCGAAGCAATCGCCAAATTGTAAGCGACAACCTTCGTCTGCCAAATAAAATGCAAATTATTGTAAGAACCGTCGCCTTTGACGAGATGCGTTTTATAAGCGTGAGCAGATTCGTCTAAATCGCCGCCGGATTTGATAAAGCCTGATTTATAAAGCGTTTTGCCGCTTTCGTCCGCTACCGTAAATTCAATATAAGCCTCGTAAAAATCGCGCAATTCAGGCGGAAACGAATGTCCGATATTTTTATTGGTAACGATAACGTCCGCCGTAATCGTGTCGTTTTCTTTAATTTTGAACTCTTTGCGGTTAATCGGTGCAATCAGTTTTTCCTTTTGCTTGCCTGAATTTTGAATGTGAAGCGCGAAAATATCAACGCCGAGTTTGTCGTCTTTGAGAAATTTGGTAACTTCTTCAAGCTGGTCTTTATACCCGTAAAACGTCGGAATTGCCGTATTTGATGCCGCCCAACGATGCGAAGCGATTGCTCCGTCTTTCGCCGAAACATCAAAATACTTGGTTGGCACATCCGTCATGTGGCAAGTGTTGCAGGTTTCTTTGTTGCGAACATAAAACGGATGCGGCGATTCTTTGGAAAAAGACGACATCTGCAACTCATCGCCGACGGCAAACGCCCGTATAAATTTGTAATCGTTGAGTTCGTGCGGAATTTGCGATTTATGACACGACGCACAAAATTCGGGCTTTTTCATCAAATCGCGCATCACGGCGCGTTTGTGCGACGGCACATCATTTAAGATTTCTTGGTCGCTGGCTTCGGTTATTTTTGTTCCATCTTCTTTTTGAAGGAGCGCAGGTTGTCCCATCGTATAACCACCGATGCCTTGCCCGTTGACTGCTTCAATTGAATGACAAACGATGCAGGAAACGCCGTCTTCGTCAAACGGACGGTCTTTGAACTGCGGTTTATCGGTCAACGCGCCCGAAAAAAGCGCAGTCGGATTATGACAAGATTCACAATGGCGCGTAAAAGCGATATTTCTTTGCGCGATTAAATCATTAACATTTTTTTGATAAAAAGGTTCACGGAAACTGTTGGCGTGTGCCGATTCGCGCCATTGCGGATGCGTGTCGGTGTGGCAAGTCGCGCATCGCGCAGCAGACGTAAAGTCTTCGGCTTTGATAAATTTCCCGCTAAAAGTCGTCGCGTTTGAAGGCGAAAACGGCTTGTCTTTACCAAACCGAAAGTCGTAACTCTTAGTAATCCAGTTATTATATTCCTCAGCCGTCATCTTGCTACTGTTTGCGTGATTTAAGCCGAAAAACGATAAACCGAACAACAAAAACAATACCGCCACAAAAACTTTGATAGTCCGTATTTTCATAAATGTTTGTTTGTTTTATGAACAAAGTCGTGCTTTTATTTTAACCGTCAAAAATGTTAAACGCAAATAAAATTTGGCTTAGATTTGACCTTAAACAACGATTCTTTGTTCTATTTGGGCGACGCGGCTTTCCAAATCTTCAACCCGTGTGAGCGCGTCTAACGATGTATTCGTCGTCCAATCAATTTTGCGATTGACAATGCGAAATTCTTTTCTAAATTCTTCAAAACCTTCATCAACTTTCTGTTCTAAATTCTCAAGTCTTTTGTCTGTTTTAATCACAACACGGGCAATATCGGCAAGTTGACCTGACATTATTTGCTGTGATTCCGTTAGTTTATTTATTTGTTCGCTATGAACTTCTATTTGCTCGCCTTGAACTTTTATTTGCTCAGTATTTTCCTTTACTTGCACGGTAATTTCCTTTACCTGTGTGGCAAGTCCCGACACCTGCGTAGTGAGTCCCGTTACCTGCGCGGTAATTTCCTTTACCTGCGTGGAAAGTCCCGTAACCGCCGTTACGAGATTTCCTGTTATGTTCACTAATTCAGTAACTCGTTGGTCAATTCTATCTAATTTTTCGTCAGACATTTTATTTTCTCCCGTTATGAGATTCTACCGCGATTATTTCCACAAAGCAATAAAAGCATCCGCCAATCTGTCGCGCCAACTCGTCCAATTGTGTCCCGTTTCGCCTTCGATATATGTAACCGGAAAACCTTTGCCACGCAGCATCACATTAACGCGCCGTGAATCTTCAACGCCTTCAAGCGTGCCATCGTCAATATAAAAAGTGAACTTGTTTTTCGATGCGTCGAGTTTCTCCAATTCCTTCACGACTCTTTCATTATCAACCCAAAACGAACTCGATTGTCCGCCAACGCGCCCGAAAATTTCGGGATATTTCAACGCCGTGTGAAAACTCGTAATGCCGCCAAGACTTGCGCCGATAATCGCCCGACCGTCGCGTGATTTAATTGTTTTATATTTTGCATCAATTACTGCAACAACTTCTTCCGCCAAAAATTTTGCGTAATCGTCGCTCGCAAAATATTCTTTCGTGCGGTCTTTGTAATCAATAAAAACCATTATGAATGGCTTGATTTTGTTAGCGTTTGTTAAATTCAACGCGGTTTGAACCGCTTTCGCACGTTTGAAATAGTCGCTTCCATCTTGGAAATAAAGAACGGGCAAAGGAACTGATTCCGAACTACTGAGAACAGGCAAATAAACTTGAACTTTCCTCATTTCACCAAAAACCTTCGATTGTATTTCGATTGCCTCAAGCATTGGATTAAAGTCTTTCAAATCTTTATCCCAAGTTGTCGCTTTATAATCAGGCATTGTCAAAAACGAATTAGCATCGCCGACACCGTTGTCTATTTTATTCGGATTTAACTCATCATTTATCCACTTTCCGTCAACGATAACTTTGTATTCGGCACGCGCTGTCGAAGCTAAATCTAGTTGAACAGCAAACAAATTTTCGCCGATTTTCTGCATAAAAACCCGTTCAGGATTCCAACTTGTCATATCGCCCGCGACATTAACTTGTTTTGCCGCACCACGATAAAACAAAATCGCTCTGCCGTTTTCAATCAGCGGAGATTGTTTGGCATTTTTGATTTTTTCGGTGAGTTCGGGCGAAAAGTCTTGCGGTTTTGGCTTGACGAGAAGTTTGACGCGCTCAAAAGCAGTTGCACCGTTGGGCGTTTCAATTCCGAGAACGCCAATCGAATCTTCCGACGGCATCTTAAATTCAAGCACGACTTGTCCTTTTTCGTCGGCTTCGGTCAAATGAGTTTCGCCGTTGATTTGATAAGCAACTTTCGTTTTCGGCTGTGCCTGACGCGGAAATTTGATAGTTTCGCCCGCTTTTAATGGCGGCAAAACGACTTCCGTATCAGTTCCGCCAAACTCGCTTGCTTGTCCGGGAATGCCATTTTTGACGTAGCGATTATAAACAATATCGGGCGTGTCGAGATTTCTGCCTTCTTTCAAATTAACCGCCAGCCGAATAAACTGCGCCATTGACCAAGCAAGCGGAGTCGCCGAACCCGTTCCTTCGCCGAATTTCAGTTCGGGAACAAATTGCTTATCGGCGTTTGGTGTTTCTTTTTTGTCCCAAACCTGTTCGGGAATCATTAAGCCTTCATTGGCAAAATTTGCCATTGCATCAAGCCGTAAATAAGGCTTTCTTATAAAAGGATTTTGATCTAAGGTTAGTGGCAATTTATTCCTGAATTGAATCACAACAGGAAAACTTTCTATTAATTTTTGTGTCTTTTCGTATTCCCTAAATGCAAACTGAGCCAACTCATATTGCCCGCGCTCACCCGAAAGTAACGCCCAAAGCCTGCCTTTGCCCGTGTATTTTCCGTCAAAATTCCAACGTCGTCCATCATCCATTTCGCCGTAACCATCGTGGTTATAACGGTAAAAACCATCGCGGTTTGGCGTTTCAACTTTGATAATTTTGTCAATCACTTTGACGGATTTTTCAATTAAAGGATCTTCGGGCGATTTGATTCCAAGCCGCACCAATTCCAAAAAACCCGCGTCCACGATTTCCCTTTCGTCAAAAAATCCTGCGCCGTTGTTGAGTTCGATTTTGTCGCCTTTGTCGGGAGTTCCGTTTTGGGTAATTCGCAGATAATAATTGCCGTCGCCGTATTTTCCGTTGGTCGTCGCCGTCCACATTTCGACCTTTCGCGCCCAATCGTCGGCAGTTGCCAGATAAATTGTCGCTGATGCTTCGTCGCCGTTTTGCTTGGCAATTTCCGCCGCGCAAACAAGTCCCGCGATTTCCGCCGCAATGGTCGAAGGCGAAAAACCGCCTTCTTCTTCCCAGCGTTCCTGCGGAGTTTTCGGACCCTTCTTGACGATAAAATCCGCCGCTTTTTTAACGTGATTTTCCCACGTCGGTTTGTCAAAACGCTTTAGTTGATAAGCCAAAATCAACGGAAACGCCACTTCGTCCAATTGCAGAGAACCCCAAAAAGGTGTGCCGTCGAGTTTTGAATTTTGCGGAACACTACCGTCCGCTTTCTGCTGAACATTAAAGACAAAATCAAGCGCACGATTCGCCGCCGCCGTGTCGCCAAGTGCGATAAATGCCGTCGCTACTTGATACAAATCCCGCGACCAAACAAGGTGATAACCGCCAATATTATCTTCATTCGCATTATCGCCGCCGCCCCACGGAACTGTCAGCGAAGCAATATTCGCGCCACGCTTCGTTTTATCTTCGTGCGCTTTAAGCTGCATCGCCGCCATATTAAACTGCGCCTGATATTTCGGCTCGACTTTTGGCAGTGTTTTAAAGT
>JANOXW010000035.1:0-2204 GCA_031418635.1 Acidobacteriota bacterium | reverse complement strand
CAAAGGTTGGCAACAGGGCTTGAAACTCTTCATCAGTCAATCCAGTGGCTACCAAAAACTCTTTCGGCTTTCCTTTTAACTCAACATATTTTAACATTTACACAGTTTAATTGATTTTTCTTATTTCCGATAATGTCTATTGTCGGACGCTGGAAACTTCACGTTTGATTGTCGAAAATGCGGCGTTTGAAAATGTCGAAATTATTCAAGATGAACGGCTTCGGGAACGTGAACTCGGGATTTTTGACCGTTTGACAAGGCTTGGTGCGATGCAAAAATATCCTGACGAATGTGAGAAACGCGAGAATTTGGGAAAGTTTTATTATCGTCCGGCGGGCGGTGAAAATTGGGCGGATGTGGCGTTGCGCTTGCGTTCGTTTTGGCGCGATTTATGTTTGAATTTTGCCGATGAAAAAGTTCTAATTGTTACACACGAGGTTGTTATTCGCGTTTTTCGCTACGTCGTTGAAAAGATGACCGAAGAAGAAATTATGGCAGTTGATAAGGCTTGCGACATCGAAAATGGCGCGATTTCTTTTTATCAATTCGATGCGAGAGGAAATAAACTCGTCTTAAAATTGGATAATTATTTACCGTAGAAAGTTATGAAAACTTCCCTTGAACACAACTTTATTCCGCTTGATTTTCAGAAAATTGAAAGCGAAGCCGAACAGTTGAAACGCGCCGCCGAGTTTTACGAAAATTTGAACAAACGGCGCACGGTGCGCGATTTTTCTGATGAAAATGTGCCGTTTGAAATTATCGAAAAGGCGATTTTGACCGCCGGGACTGCGCCATCGGGCGCACATCTGCAACCGTGGCGATTTGTCGTTGTCAAAGATGCGCTAATTAAAAGCAAAATCCGCGAAGCCGCTGAAAAAGAAGAGTTTGAGAGCTATCACAAACGAATGTCAGATAAATGGTTGCGCCGACTCGCGCCGCTTGGAACGGACGAACACAAACCGTTTCTCGAAATCGCGCCGTATTTGATAATCGTTTTTCGCATAACTTCAATTATCACCGACGGCGAAAGTGAACCGACATATTATTCACAAGAATCTGTCGGCATTGCCGTCGGAATGTTGCTTGCGGCTTTGCACAACGCTGGACTTGCGACTTTGACGCACACGCCTTCGCCAATGAAATTTTTGCAAGAAATCCTCGGCAGACCGAAAAATGAAGTTCCGTTTGTGTTAATTCCCGTCGGTTATCCCGCAACGGGCGCAAAAGTTCCCGACATAAAGCGCAAATCGCTTGAAGAGATTATGCAAATCGTTTAAAAGTGAAAAGGTGAAAAAGTTTAAAAGTGAAAAAGCTGACTTGAGTAACATTAACTAACTTTTTCACCTTTTCACTTTTAAACTTTTAAACTTTTTAATTTATGAAATTTGGTTTGATTGCCGGCAACGGCGAATTTCCTTTTTTGGTGGTCGAAGGCGCAAAGCAACAAGGTGCGTCTTTGTGTGTCGTTGCCATCCGCGAAGAAACTGATAAGCGCATCGAAGAAGTTGCTGACAAAGTTGTTTGGGTTGGCATCGGGCAACTCGGCAAGATGATTTCGTTTTTCAAGCAAGAAGGCGTAACGAGGGCGATTATGGCGGGACAAGTCAAGCACATTCAGATATTTTCGGGCGCGTTGCCTGATTTGCGAATGATAAAAATGCTCTGGAATTTGCCGCAGAGAAACACCGATGCGCTGATTGGTGGCATCGCTGATGAAATGATGCGCGAAGGTATCGAATTGATTGATTCGACTTATTTCGTTCAAGATCATTTAGCGCACGAAGGCGTTTTGTCAAAGCGCAAACCTGATAAAGATGAGTTAGCGAACATCGAATATGGCTTAGACATCGCGGGCGAAATCGCACGTCTCGACCTTGGGCAAACAATCGTCGTGCGGGCAAAAGCGTGTGTGGCGATTGAAGCAATGGAAGGAACGGACGCGGTGATAAAACGCGCGGGCGAACTCGCCAAAGGCAAATTAACCGTGGTCAAAGTTGCCAAACCCAATCAAGATATGCGTTTCGATGTGCCGGTCGTCGGCGTTCCGACGATTAAAACAATGATTGAAGCGGGCGCAACTTGTCTTTGTTTGACGGCGCGAAAAACTCTCATCTTTGACCGCGCTGAACTGCTCAAACTCGCTGACGATAATAAAATTGCGGTTGTCGCCGTTTAGGAGCGCAGGCAGCCTTGCCTGCGTG
>JANOXW010000034.1:0-2212 GCA_031418635.1 Acidobacteriota bacterium | reverse complement strand
CCCGAACACGCGCCCGTGTCGCCGACGCAGGTCGAAATGGCTTTGATGGAAGCCAACAAACTTTTCCCGAAACCGAAATTCGTCATCTTCGCCGCGTTCCAATTCGATCCGGTCGCGGTGAACAACATCGAACAAACCAACTGGCAAGGCGTAACTTTATTAAAAGCCCAAATGAACGCCGATCTGCAAACCGCCGATTTGAAAAAGAATCGTTCAAGCAACGAAAGTTTCTGGCTCATCGGTCAACCCGACGTGCAGTTAAAAGAAGCCGGCAAAAACGAAAAAGGCGAAAAACTCTACACGGTCGAAGTTCTCGGATTCGATTACTACAACGTCAAAGACGGCGCAATCGAATCCGGCGGCGCAAACCGCATCGCCGTCTGGATGCTCGACACCAATTTCGACGGACGCAGTTTGTTTCCGCACCAAGTTTTCTTCCCGCTCTCCGGCGAAAAAGAAGGCTGGACAAAATTAGCCAAAAATCTCAAAGCCGAAATAGATCAGGATTTGATTGAAAATTATCAAGGCAGCATTTCTCTGCCTTTCACAATCGGCGATAAGAAAAGAGTCGCGGTCAAAATTGTTGATGACAGAGGAATTGAGAGTTTGAAATTGATTGACGTGATGTAAAATGAGTTTGAGGTAATTGATTATGGAACAAGCAACATTGGAGAAAGTTTTAGAAGAAGTTAAATCGCTTGCGCCCGAAGAACAGATAAAAGTGCGCGAACTACTTGATGGTATTTTGCCGCCGAAAAAAAATCCGCCTTCGCGTGAAGAATACGAGAAATATCTTTTGGCAAAAGGCGTTATTAGCCACATTCCGACGCGAACCGGCGAACGCTCCGACGAGTTGAAAAATTTCAAGCCGATTGAAGTCGAAGGCGAACCAATTTCGGAAATGATTATTAGGGAACGACGTTAAAGATGGCTGATTATTTTTTCGACAGCAACGGGTTGACCAAACGCTACGCCAAGGAAAGCGGCTCGATTTGGGTCGAGAACACGACAAATTTAAGTTCGGGCAATACGATTTTCATCGCCGAAATTACGGAAGTCGAAGTTACGGCGGCGATTGCCCGTAAAATGCGCGGCGGACACTTAAATGCGGCTGACGGCAATCTTGCGTTCGCCAAACTACAACACGACATCCGCGACGAATATCTATCGGTTGAAATTGATTCCGGTGTTTTACGGGATGCTGTTAACCTTGTAAAAAAACACTTTCTACGCGGCTATGATGCTGTGCAGTTAGCTGTTGCGCTAAAAACCAATCAAGAAAATGTATCGTTTGGTCTGCCACCGATAATTTTCGTTTCCGCCGATACTGATCTTAACAACGCTGCTCAATCCGATGGATTAGTCGTCGAGAATCCCAATAATCACCCATAAAAATATGTCTTCAGGAATTGACCATTTAATCATAAATTCACCTTACGCCGAACCGAACAAGCATTGGGAATATAACCATAACCGAATGGCGTTTGAACTTGGCGAAGGAAGACGCGCCGCCGGTTATACGATTGCTTCGACGACGAAAAAACTCATTAACGATCCGGGCGTGTTTGTCGAAATTCCGCTTGTCAATCAACTTCGTGGGCGCGTTAAAGATTGGCGCGAAAACGGCTATGCGGGCGTTTCCGGCATTACGAAAAATCTGCTCGAACACTGGCGCGACGATTCGGAACGCACCAATCGTTTTTTCTTTTGCCAACTCGAATCTATTGAAACATTGATTTGGTTTGCCGAAGCACCGGACGCGGAAAAAGTCGGCGTTGATATTCCAAGCGACGGCGGCGAACTGTTTCGCATCTGCTCGAAAATGGCGACCGGAACGGGCAAAACAATCGTGATGGCAATGCTCATCGCGTGGCAGTCGCTCAATAAAATCAACTATCCAACGCGCAAAAGTTTCGCCAAAGATTTCCTGATTGTCGCGCCGAATCTGACGGTTAGAAGCCGTTTGAAGGTTCTCGTTCCGGCGGGCGAAGAGAATTATTACGACGCTTTTAATGTCGTGCCGCTCGGACTTCGTGAACAATTAAGACAGGCAAAAGTTATCGTTCGCAACTGGCACGCGCTCGCTTGGGACACGGAAGAAAAACTTTCAAAAAAACGCTCGGTTGACAATCGCGGCGCAAAATCCGATGAAGCCTACGCCCGTGAAGTTTTGGGCGAACTGGCAACGGCAATTGTCGCGGGTGGATGTTTC
>JANOXW010000033.1:0-4907 GCA_031418635.1 Acidobacteriota bacterium | reverse complement strand
GAACATCCGGTCAATTCTCGGTCAACGGTCTTCGTTCCCGCGCTAATAATTTTACGGTTGACGGTTCGGATAACAACGACGAAGACATCGGCGTCCGGCGGCAAGGTTTTTTTTCACTCGTCCCACAACCGATTGAATCCATCCAAGAATTTCAAATCATCACCTTGCTGGCACCGGCGCAATACGGACGCAATCTGGGCGCACAAGTCAACGCCCTATCAAAATCTGGCGGCAACCAATTTCACGGCACAGTTTTCGGTTTTGCCAATGCCAGCCAACTTAATGCCCGCAATCCTTTCGACAATGTCGGCGGTAATACATCTTCTCTTTTAACGGGCAGACAGCCGGCTGGAAATTTTGTGCCGGTTTTTATTGATGGAACACAACCGTCCATTCGAAATAATGCGGGAGAAAAAGATTCTTCGACGCTCGTCCATGGCGGTTTTGCCATCGGCGGTCCGATTGTCCGAAACAAAGTGTTTTTCTTTGTTTCAGGCGAAGGTCAATTACTAAACGCAACACAGGAAAGACACTTTGCCGTTCCAACCGTCGAACAACGCGGATTTGTTGGTAGCGGTGCCGGCGGTTTGCGGCAATGTCAAGGTTTTTTTGTTAACGGAGTATGTATTGACGCAAATGGACAACCAGTTATCTTCACTAGAGGCTATCCGACATCAGTTGACGGAGATGCGGTTTTCAGTTTATTTCCATTTGCCAACGACCCGAATGGTATTTTCGGGCGCAATACTTATACCCAAGCACTTTCGGCTGACGCTCGCGGACGTATTCTTTCCGGCAAATACGACTGGAATATATTTAAGATTAACGGCAATCAACAAACTTTTACCGCCCGATACAATTACACTGATGACAGACGCGATTTGACGGATGTCGGCGGCGCACTTTTCTCGGCAATTCGTCCGTTGGTTCGCACGGATAATTTTTCAACTTACTTGACCGGCAGTTTAACCGATACGGTATCGAACGAAGTACGTTTTTCTTGGGGACGCACACGACTCGAATTTGAAGAAATTCGGGATGCCACCGGTTTCTTAAGTCCGGTGAGTCGTGCCTTTAACAATCCTGCTGATGCCCGGTTTCTGTTGAACGCCCGCAATATTCAAAACAATACTCTTCCGATTAATTGCACGCAGTTTGGTTGCTCTCAACCAACGCGGGTTGATTACCAAACTTTCGGAACTACAGAAAACAGTAGTTTTTTAGGGCTTATTGGACAGTTGAATGTTGCTGGTTTTAGTCCCGTCGGGGTAGATGTTTTCAATTTCCCACAACGTCGCATTAACAATACTTTTCAAGTTGCCGACAACTTACGCTGGCAAATCCGTGAGCATAGTTTGACATTCGGGACGGACATTCGTCGCACGTTCTTGGACAGTGATTTGCCGCGCAATTCGCGTCCGTTAGTTACTTTCAACGGCTCGCCGGACTTGTTTGATTTGTGCCAAGCCGTTCCGTGCGGCAACCAAGGCACTAATCAAAACGCTTGCCCGGGCAGATTCTGTTCCGGTACTGATTTAGCCTCTGCCGGTGCCGCCACCGGTTTTTTCCAATCGTTGATTTTGCCGGGCGAAGATGCCCGCATCAAATTGGGATATTACCAGTTAAACTTTTTCGCGCAAGACGAATGGCGAATCAATCGCCGGGCGACACTTTCGTTTGGTCTGCGCTATGAATATAACACCGTTCCGAAAGAGGCTGATAATAAAATTGAAGATACATTTTCTCGAACTCTTCCATCTTCAGTCGCTAGTTTAAGCCGATTTATAGACGGACGAAACAAGATTTTTGATGCTGACCTCAACAATTTTGCGCCACGTGTCGGATTAGCGATAGCAATTACAGATTCAACTGTATTTCGTGGAGGTGTCGGAGTTTATTACGACCAAATTCTCGGCTCGGTTGTTAGTCAGTCGCGCAATGTTTTTCCGACATTTACCACTTTGAATTTCGGAGGTGGAAATACCCGCGACACAACTTTCAATGATTTGCTTAGGTTTAGGCTTTTTAATCCTTTAAGAGTTAATCTAAGCGGTGTGCCGATTATTCAACCCGGCACATTGAACACTCTTGGGGTGAATCAAACGGCTCTTTTGAACGCGATTTTGAATAGCTTTCCGTTTTTCAATTTCGACGCAAACGGCAGAATAGCCGGTTCAGCCTTTGGAGCGACACTTCCACAAAGGCAACTTGACAGCCCGTTTTCATATCAATATTCAATCGGCATTGAACAACGCCTTTTTCAAGATACCTTTCTTTCAGTGGCGTATGTTGCAACGACCGGACAAAACTTATTGCGATTTACTACGCCAAATTTAGGAAGTAATTATCTTGTTGGAGTCAACCGAGTAGATTTGAACGCAGCAACGGGCGATCCTATTATTATTGGCTCGACATTTGACCCAACGGCAAACCCCGGTAGCCGATTATTTGCAGGCAGACCTGTTCCTTTGATTGGTCCGATTAACCAATTTGAAACAACCGGTGAATCACAATACGACTCGTTACAAATTGAATTGCGCGGACGTTTGGTGAGGAGCAAACTGCAATATCAAGCTAGTTACGTCTTTGGCAAAGTAGAAGACAATGTTTCAGATGTTTTTGATTTAGCAGGCGCGTTTGCGTTGCCGCAAAATAGTCTGACTTTCGCGGGTGAATATGCACCGGCAAATTTTGATGTGCGGCATAGATTTACTTATAGTTTTATCTATGATTTGCCTGAATTGAAAAATCAAAATGGTGCGATACGGTATGTGTTTGGCAACTGGCAAGTCGCCGGAACAGGAAGATTTAATACCGGACAGCCGTTCACGGTCAATTCAATTTTCGATGTCAACTTAGACGGAAATTTGACTGACCGATTGGATAACACGCAGTCCATAACCGTAACGGGTGACCGTCGGCAACCTTTGGCTTTAGCCAACAGTGCAAGTCTTTCCGCCTTGTTAGCTCCACTCGGTCAAGACGGAGCAGTTCCGCGCAATAGTTTTCGGGCGGGAAGTTTGCTAGATTTGGATTTGTCGTTTGTCAAGCGGTTTGTCATCAGAGAGGGACAGACTTTGCAATTCCGCACCGATATTTTTAACTTTATCAATCGCGCTAATTTCGGAATTCCGGTGCGTTTTCTCGAAGCTCCCGGTTTTGGTAGAGCGACTGATACCGTAACGCCGGGCAGACGTATTCAATTTGCTTTGAAATATAGCTTCTAGGCAAAGTAGGAAATGAAGTTTAATTCGGAGTGTCGGTGAGATTTGAAATAAATTTTCAAAATCTCACCGACACTATATTTCGCTTAAATAAAAGGTGTTTTGAGCGGCAAATCGGGGTGCTATTATTTGTTTTCCGGTAAATTATTTCGTCTGTAAATTTATGCTTAAAACGTCTAAATTTTTAACCATTGTTTTTGGTTGTGGTATTTTATTTAGCGCATTTGTCGAAACGATAACGGCGCAAGACCTCGGAGTTCGCGTTCCGATTAAGAATGTTGCCCGAACAACCGCCCCGACAGGTTCGAGAAAGCCGCCACCGCCACGACCACAGGTCAAAATCCAAAAAGTAACCGTTGTCCAGCAAGTAGTTAAACGTGAAACACAGGTCGTTAATGTTAAAACCAGCAATCTTGTCGTTTCCAGCGAATCAGGTGCTAAAGTTTCACTGAAAAGCGCGGTTAGCGGTGTTAAACCGATGACCAAAAATGTTTCAAAGAATAATCCCGAAGATAAAACGGTTGAATTTGAAAATCTAAAACCCGGCAAATATGTCGTAACAGCTTCGTTAGACGGTTACAAAACTCAGGAAACGGATGTTATGATTGCGCCGCAAAAAACAATCGGCATCAGCTTAGAATTAGAACCTTATTTGTATAAATTGAGTATTGACACCAATATCGAAGAGGGCGAAGTGCGCTTTGCACCTGCTCGTTTGGAGGGAACAAATACCGATGGTTCTTTGAAAACAACCGAAACCGCCGGTTATTGCATTGTCAGAATTAAAAATAAAAAAGCGGTTATCAATGATTTACAACAAGGCTATTATAATATTGATATTCGCCCGACAGCCGTTGAGTATCAGCCGATATTGACGGCGATAAATGTGCCGACCGAGATTCCCGACGAGAAAAATCAGGAGTCGGATGAAGCGCAAAGTTATAGCATTGATTTAGAAAAGAAAATCAGCACTAACACTTTTGCTTCGGCGTGGGTTAATGAAGATTGGGTTTTACCGAACGGTTGGAAGTTGCAAGACCGACGGATGAAAACGTCGGGTTCGGCGGGAATCGCTCTGCCGCGCAGTGAGCAATATCGCTATTACACCAACTTCGAGATGATAAGCGATGTTAAATTGCCGGATAGCAAATCAATCGGTTTTGCTTTGCGGGCGTTTGATCAGCAAAATTATTATTTGGTTCAACTCTCCGGTGCGAAAGCCGCCGAGCCTTTTGTGCTTTCCGGTTTTGTTGTCAAAAACGGCACGCCTAAACTGTTAATTTCAATTCCGATTGAAAACGTCGCATCAATTCTTAAAAATTCCAAAGGTTTCCGCGTCATCATCAGAGGCGACGGCAATGCTTTTAATGTTTTCGTCGTGGACAGCAATAATGGCGATGAAAAACCGTTGGGCAAAATCATTGACCGCGACAACGAATTTCGGAAAGGCGCGGTCGGCATCGCTGGTGTTGATAATTCGAATTCCGAAATCGGTTCTTTTACTGTGTGCGCCAACATTTGTCGCTAATGCCGTAATAGACATTAATCGTTCCTTATAGGTCTAATTCCCCGTAGCTCTGCTACGGAATATACTTGATGGATGAGCGAGATCATTCGTAAGGAACACAATGTTAGCATTTTGATTTATCATATAGTATGTCCGACAAAATATCGAAAAGCAGT
>JANOXW010000032.1:0-5964 GCA_031418635.1 Acidobacteriota bacterium | reverse complement strand
ATTTCATACAATTTATAATCAAACATTAATTATTGATTAACTGTCCTGTAAGATATTCAGCGCAACTGATTCGGCGGCTTTGATGCCGTCAATTCCGGCGGAGAGAATTCCGCCCGCGTAGCCTGCGCCTTCGCCGGCGGGGAAAAGTCCGTCGGTGTTGAGGCTTTGACCGTCCGGTTTGCGTTTGATGCGGATCGGCGAAGATGTCCGCGTTTCGATTCCGGTTAAAAGCGCGTCGTGCATTGCAAAACCTTTGATCTGTTTATCAAATGCGGGAATCGCTTCGCGGATAGCGTCAATCGCAAATTTCGGCAAGGCTTCGCTCAAGTCGGTTAAGTGAATTCCGGGCGTGTATGACGGCGTAACTTTGCCTAATTCCTTTGACGCGCGACCTTTGAGAAAATCGCCGACAAGCTGCCCCGGCGCGTTGTAATTTTCGCCGCCTAATTTAAACGCTTTTTCTTCTAGGCGGCGTTGAAATTCGATTCCGGCGAGCGCGTTTTCGGGGAAATCTTCTTCGGGCGTGATGCCGACGACGATCGCGCTGTTGGCGTTTTGTTCGTTGCGCGAATATTGCGACATTCCGTTGGTTACGAGCCTTCCGGCTTCGGACGCGGCGGCGACGACCATTCCGCCCGGACACATACAAAAACTGTAAACCGAACGCCCGTTCGTGCAGTGATGAACGAGTTTGTAGTCAGCCGCGCCGAGCAGTTTGTTGCCCGCGAAATCACCGAAACGGCATTCGTCAATCAGACTTTGCGGATGCTCGATGCGGAAACCGATGGAAAAAGGCTTCGGTTCGATATAAACGCCGCGCTCGAAAAGCATCTGAAAAGTATCGCGTGCGCTGTGTCCGACCGCGAGAACGACGTGCGAACTTTCTATAAATTCGCCGTTCGCCAAAGTTACGCCGCGCACTTTGTTGTTTTCGATTTCCAAATTTTCGACGCGGCTTTGAAAGCGGATTTCGCCGCCTAAACTTTCAATGACAGCTCGCATTTTTTCGACGATCATCACGAGTTTATAAGTGCCGATGTGCGGTTTGTTGATGTATAGAATTTCCGGGTTCGCGCCCGCTTCGACGAATTCGGTCAACACTTTTCGACCGAGATTTTTCCCGTCCTTAACCTGCGAATAAAGTTTGCCGTCGGAAAAAGTTCCCGCGCCGCCTTCGCCAAACTGCGCGTTTGATTCGGTGTTTAAACCGCCGTCGCGCCAAAAACCGAAAGTGTCTTTGCTCCGCTCGCGCACCGATTTTCCGCGCTCTAAAATTATCGGGCGAAAGCCCATCCGCGCCAGCATCAATCCCGCAAACAGTCCACAAGGTCCCGTGCCGATGACAATCGGGCGAACTTTCAAATCTTTCGGCGCGGTTGCGACCAATTTATAAGTCGTATCGGGAGTTTCGGAAACGTGCGCGTCGCTTTGAAATTTTTTAAGCAGTTCGGCATCTTTCGCCGTTTCGACATCAACAATATAAACAAAAACAATTGCGCTTTTCCGCCGCGCATCATAGCTTCGTTTGAAGATCGAAAAGTTTATCAATTCATCATCCGAAATTTGCAATTTATCGAGAATCGCACGTCTAAGCGCATCTTCCGAATGATCGAGCGAGAGTTTTATTTCGGATATTCTGAGCATCATAAACAGTTTATATCTTACTCTTCATTCTTCAAATCGTTGATAATATCGTTAAGTTTGCTCAACTTTTCGACCGACAAATCTTTGACCATCTGTGCGACCGAAGGCGTTTTTTCTTTGACCAAAGAGCGTAAAGCGTGATTATCCGAAACTGAAGTATTTTCATTCTGTCGCCAATCAAAAAGATCGTTCGGTGTGCAATTCAAGATCAAACAAAGTCTTTCCATCTGTTCCGGCGTGATGCGACCGAGCCGATTATTTATCATATTCGTCGCCGTTTGGCTGACAAATCCATTCTTCACCAAAAAAGCATACGGCTTATCAATCCCGCGCAACTCCAACAGCCTTTTGATACTAAAATAAAGCATTTTCTACCTCTCTGTTCGATATTATATGATAAATTTTCTTTTCTTTAAATAGTGTTTTGTAAAATAAACAGACTAATTTGCAATATAAACTGGGTATTTGATAAAATAGCAAGAGTATTTTATAATCTATACATTTCCTTTATTTATCTATACACGCCCATTACTCATCTACACACGCCCTTTTTTAATCTATACACGCCTTTATTTAATCTATACAGGGTAAGTTTATATCTATACATACTGATTGCTCATCTGCACAGAGTTTTTTACAATATTGAAGCCGTTTGAGTTTATTCGTAGAGAGAATTTTGCTGTCTTTAGATTAAATAATCGTCCTTACAATCTCCCGAATGCTTCTTTGCAATTATTGATCGTTGGTGAAAAAACAATCTATCGTTTCACGTTGAACAAACGCCATTCGCCTTGGATGTCGGGAAAAGATTTAACACCGTGTTCTTGAAAGGCAATGCCCGAACCGGCGACCAAATCTTTCACCGTGCGCGAAGCCAGAATTTCGCCTAAACTTGCTTCTTCGGCGATCTTCTGTGCTAACTCGACCGCGACACCGCCGAGTTTGTCGCCGATAACATCGCATTCGCCGGTGTGCAAACCTGTTTTGACGCGCACACCTAAACGCCGCGCGGAATCGGTTATCGCAGAGGCGCAACGAATTGCCCGCGCCGGTCCGTCGAAGGTTGCCAACACACCGTT
Source organism: Acidobacteriota bacterium (assembly GCA_031418635.1). GTDB lineage: Bacteria > Acidobacteriota > Blastocatellia > Pyrinomonadales > Pyrinomonadaceae. Next base: position 3,241 of record JANOXW010000032.1, on the reverse strand, counting down.
TTCGTCGTAGGAAATCTCGCGTCCTTTGAAAAGTTCGAGTTGTCTTTGGACATAAACCTTTGAATTTTCCAACAAATCCTGCCAACCGCTTGCTCCGCGTTCCGTGGCTTCGATGTGCGGGTCAACGATGTTTATACTCATCACGGTTGCCAACACACGGTCATATTCGTCCGAATGTCTGACGCCGGTCAAAAATTCTTCGATTTCATCGAGAATCTCAGTTTGATTGCCGACAAACGGCAGATGGTCAATGCCGCCGAGTTCGACGTATTTGCAACCCGCAATTTGTGAAGCGACAAAGCGACCTTCTTCAACTTTCAGACACATATCGCCGCTTCGATGAATAACCAACGTCGGCACACGAATCGTCGGCAAAACTTGGCGCACATCAATTTCGGCATTCATTTTTGTTAGCGCAACTGCCGCGCCCGGACTTGCGCCCATTCGCAAATAAGTCGCCCACCAATTACGAAAATTCTCATCCTTTGCCATCGAAGGCGCACGTTCTTCGATGCCGACGGGTGTTCCCCAATCACGCTGCATCAACTCAAAAAACGCCTCGCGGTCGTCAAGCGAAACGCCCCACGGATAATCTTTTTCCCAGATTCTTTTCGCGTAAGTCCCAATCATCACGAGTGCAGTTGTCCGTTCAGGATACGTTGCGGCAAAAAGCGAACACATCGGACCGCCTTCGGAAACACCAATTAAAACGGCGCGTTCTGAACCAACCGCATCCATAACGGCGTGAACGTCTTCCATTCGTTGCTCAAGCGTCGGCAAATCTTTTATCGGAACGCGGTCGGACAAACCCGTGCCGCGTTTGTCAAAAAGAATCAGCCGCGAAAATGATGCAAGACGATTGAGAAAAGCGGCAAAATGCGGTTCTTGCCAAAAGTATTCGAGATGCGAAACCCAACCCATTACGAAAACAATGTCCAAATCGCCGTTGCCAACGACTTGATAAGCGATGTTGACATCGCCGTTATTCACATAATGAGTTTCAGGTTTATGGACAGGAAGCGATAAAGTTTCGACTTGCTTTAAGACTTTTTGTGCCGGAAAATCGTCGGTTTCGATTTCTTCTTCGATGACGATTTTCGAGCGTGTGCGCTCAATCGTTATCGAATCAGTTTGATTTATTTCATCAATTTCAACCGGCGCAACGAAGCGATAGCCGCGTTTAGAAACGGTTTCGATAAACTTTGCGCCACCAAGAGTTTTTCGCAAAATCGAAATGTTTTGCGCGAGATTGTTTTCCTCGACAAAACTATCCGCCCAAACAGTTTCCATTATTTCTTCCTTCGACAAGACATGCCCGCCGTTTTCGACTAAAAAAACAAGGGTTTCAAAGGCTTTCGGTGTCAGCGCAATCGTGTCGTCGCCGCAACACAAAAGGCGTTCGGCGGCATCGAGGCTGAATTTTCCAAACCGATAAATTTTATTTGGAGACATATCTGTTTTCTTTCATAAAAATTTCATAAAACTTTCAGAATTTTCTAAAGATTTTACCTGTTGCCACCAGGTATAAATGAAACACGCGAAAAATACGGAATAAATTACCGTCATTCTAACGCAAAAACTTGAAACAACCAAAGAATTATGGAAAACATATCTAAAACCAGAGAAATAATAATTGAAATCAGCCGCCGACCAAATGTTTTTAATCGGACTCGTAACAGCGCACTGTGTTTTAAATGCGAAACTGCCGCCGAACTTTTGACTTTTTCGCAAGCTGCCGAATTTTGTCGAACAACGCTCTACGATATTTACCGACGTGCCGAAAACGGCGAGTTTCATCTGCTTCATAATTCAAAAGGTGAAGTGCGGATTTGCCAAAACTCTTTGCAAAATCATCGCATTAACTTATCCGAAACTATAAAAGTCGGCGAATTTGTGTGCCAAACAGTTAATTAAATTTTAACCAAAAGGTAAAAAAAGATGCGGCTAAAGCGAACCGTAACCATTGAAATTGACCGCGTGAAAATCACGACCACGCACCAGCATAAATCGAGTTTGTGGTGTGAATTTTGTCATGCGGAAACCGAATTTGTCAATCAGGCGGAAGCCGTCGAATTGGCAAAAGTTATGCAGACGCAAGGCTTGATAATCAACCGCGACCATCTGCATTTTTACCAATCGAATAAAGATGATATTTTAGTTTGTCTTAATTCGATTGTTCAGGACGAAAGAGATAATCAATAAAAACAAAATAGGAGATAGAAAAATGAAAAACTTAAACAACGTATTCGTAAAATTTACTTTGGCGGCGATGCTGACTTTGGTTAGCTTAGTCCTTCAAAACTTTGCCGCGCCGGTGGTCAGAACCGCTTCAGGCGCAAACGCGGCGGCGATTCAAGCCACCGTTGATCAATTTCGCAATGATCTCGGACCATTAAATCCGAATACGGCGATGACTTTTCCGACGGGCAGACGCGAGATAAATTGGGACGGTGTGCCGGATGCGTTTTCATCACCAAATAATCTGCCGCCGAATTTTTTCAATGTAAATTCGCCACGCGGCGCAGTTTTTACAACGCCTTGTTCCAACGCGCTATTTCGCGTCAGTGCAACGGCGGCAAGCGGCGTTCCGGTGCGTTTTGGCGAAATTGAGCCGAGTTACACAACTTCGTTCACCACTTTTTCTCCGCAAAGACTCTTTACCGTTATTCCCGTGTTTCCTAATTCGTGCAACATTCTGACGGTCAATTTCTTTGCGGCAGGAACGACAACACCGGCAACCGTCAGCGGTTTCGGAGTTGTTTTTACTGATGTTGACACAACCGGCAATGCGCGTGTTATTTGCTATAATGCCGCGGGCGGAATTAATAGTGGAATTTTAACACCGACAGCCGCACCCGGCGGACTTTCATTTATCGGCGTTTCATTCAACGCCGGCGAACGCATTGCCCAATGTCAAATTACCAGCGGCACGACCGGCGTAGCACCCGGACATTTTAACGGTGCGGTGTTCGGCGTTGATCCTATCGTTATGGATGATTTTATCTATGGCGAACCTCAACCCTAACCGTTGACAAATTCAACCTCTAAATAATGGAGTGCGGACAATTTGTTCGCACTCCATTATTGTTCTTCGTCTGGCTCAATCTTCTTAAAATTATAGCGCAGTAAAACGTGCATCGGCAGAGATTTTCCGTTGCGATCAGCCGGTTTCCAATTCATTTGCCTGATGGTTTTGTCAACCGATTCATCTAAGCCGAAACCTGCCCAACGGGTAATTTCG
>JANOXW010000031.1:0-8393 GCA_031418635.1 Acidobacteriota bacterium | reverse complement strand
CAAATCTTCTCTCCGATTTTCAAAAAATGAAAACAAACAGCAAGCCAAATAAACAATCGTGTCAGGACGAACAACGATTTCACAACCGTAATTTTCTTCCGTTAAATGATATGTCGAATTATCGGGCAAAGCCGTCAGTTTTATTTCTACACCTTTTAGACTTGCGCCGTCAGTTAAATTCTGTGTAACCAAATCAACCCGCGGAATATTTCCAATTAAGAATTTTTGAAACGGCAGAAATTGCGATTCAAACGAATAAAAAAGGTTTTCTGATTTTGGCGGCAAACCATATAAACTTTCGGTGCTGATAAAATCGTGAAAGGTTTCGAGATTTTCGTTGAGTTTGAGATAAACATTCTCCAGATTTTTGTGAGCCAAATAAGCCGACAAAGCCGATGGAAAAGAAGAATTAAATTGATTCTTTCCCCAAGTATCTTTGTCAGTAAAATCTCTATTTGAATGTTTGATGCCGAATAATGACGGCTTTTCAATTTCCGTCATAAATTAACCTTTTCCCAAACTCGAAATCACACCACTTGTTAAGAAAATATATTTTGTCATTCTCTTTTCCTTTTTATTTTTCTTTATTTTTCAAACACGAAAGTTCCCGCGAGAAAATCGTGCAAAGCCTGTTTTTTCTTTGTAAAAAACGCCATTAAATAGCCAATTAATAAAATCTGTCCTGAAATCCATTTCCCGAAAAGTCGCACAAGTGCTTTCCCAAACGAAATTTGTTTTCCTTCAAAATCGCCAACTTTTATTCCAACTATTCTTTTACCGAAGGTTGCTTGGAGGCGACTGCTTTCCAAGCCGACAAAATACGCAACCAGAATCGAAAGTTTTGCCAAAGAATAAATCACCACGAGTTTTACGAAGTTTTCGTTGACATAATCGGTCATTTTCACCGAAATTCCGCGACCTTCAAAAATCGAATATTCAATTGGAATCTGCAAAATCCAATTCAAAAAAGCAATCAGCAAACAGAAAAGAATTACATCAATAAAAATGTCAATCGCAAAAGCAACGGCTCTTTTCCAGACGGAAGCAAACTTCAAATCATTTGGTTTCGTCCGTTCCATTTGCCTTTCATTCACGTTTCTTTTTGGCGTAACGACCTTCTTTCATCTGTGTTATAACTTCTTTCGACTTTGCCGATTCGGGATTTAATAACTCTTGAAGCGCGTTCATACTCGCGCCCAACATCGAAGTGCTTTCGGCGGCGCGTCTTTCAAATTCTTCGGTTGTCCGCGTTTGCGGTTTGCTCAAAATTTTCAAGCCGACAAATGCGCCGACTATCAGCAACACGAAAAATAATAATCCAATCCAATCGCTCATATTTTCTCTTGCAAATTTTTCCAGCCGTAAATCAGGGTTTTAAATTCAACTCCGGCTAAATCGTGTTTGTCTTCGCCAACAATTTGCCCACCCATTTTCTCATAGAAATGTCTATACGGGCTTATCTCAAGCGCGTCTAAACACATTGAGTTGATACCATTTGCCAACATCTCTTTCTGACAGAGTTTGAAAAGATTTCCGCCAATTCCTTCTCTTTGAAATTTGGGCAAAAAGTAGATCGCGTAAAGTTCCGCTGCAAACAAATTTTCGCCGCGCGGTTCGCCAAAATCCGCAAAACCGACAATTTCATTTCCGGGCGTTTCGGCAACAAAAATTTTGTAAAAAGAGGTTTGAGAAATTCTCTGTTCAAACGCTTTCACTCTTTTTTCCACTGACATATTTTCTAAATATTCTTGCGGAACAAGTCCGGCAAAAGACTTTTGCCACGATTCGACGTGAACTCGTGCAATCTGCGGAATGTCTTCGGCAGTTGCTTCCCGATAAATGATTTTTTGCCGTTCTATGATTTGCCTGACGCGCTCAAAATCTTCTTGTGTATCAACTCCAATCGAATTTTCCGAAACTTCGATAACTTTAATTTTAGCACCGTTTTCCAAAGCGCGAAGTTGTTCGAGCATTTCGGTTTTCTCTAAATTAGTTTGTTCAAAGCGCGTGTATTTCAACAAAAATTCGCGGCGATAAACGTAAAGTCCCGTGTGCTTGCGAAAAAGCGAAAGCAAATTTTTATCTGCTTGCAGGGCGTTTTCCAAACTTCCGTATTTTCTGACGGCTTCACGCGGAAACGGAATCGGCGAGCGCGAAAAATAAAGCGCGAAACCGTTTTTATCCGTAACGACTTTGACGACATCCGCGCTCAAAACATCTTTTAAATCGTGAATCGGTTCGCACGTCGTCGCCATATCAACCGATTTATCTTGCAAAATCGCATCAACCGCTTTTTCGATGGTCGTTGGAGAAATCAATGGTTCATCGCCTTGCACATTGACGATGATTGAATTTTCGGGCAGATTTTCGGCAACTTCGGCGATTCTGTCGCTTCCCGACTGATGATGCGGCGAAGTCAAAACCGCTTCGTTGCCGCTTTCTTGCACTACGCGCCGAATTTCTTCGCTATCAGTAGCGACAATCACGCGGGACAAATTTCGGGCTTTGCGGACTTGTTCGACAGTGTGCAAAATCAGCGGTTTTCCGTTTAAAGGCAACAATAATTTACCTTCCAACCGCGTCGAATGCAGACGCGCCGGAATGATGGCGATGATATTTTGTTCGGGATTGTTGCCGTGTTGCTCCACGGGATTTTAGGTTATCTCTTTTATTGGTAAATCTCAAGTAGGAAAACTCTTTGCAATTCAAAATCACGAAAACCAACTCGACATAAATTTTTTATGCTTCAAATTTCAAATCTATTTCATTCCATAGCCGATTTTTCTAATAGTTTCTTTAAATTTCTTTTCATCTTGCTCAAAAATCGCCAGAGATTTTTTGCCAGTGCGCTGACAAAGTTTTTTCGTGTGTGGATTTTCGGCGATTTCCTCAGCGATTTTTTCGGTTTCGCATTCAATGATTTTTGCCGATCCTTTATCGGTCAAAGCGGCGGCGCGTTTTTCCGTATCGCGCAGAAAACCCTCGACCGTTTCGGGTAAAAACTGTTCTTCGCGTTTCTGCAAAAATTCGCGTAAGGCTTCAATTTTCTGCCCGTTTTCCAGCGCATTGATTGTTTTTTCGCGGCTTAAACGCCAAAGGTTGATATCTTCTTTTTCGGCAAAATTTTCCAGAAAAAGTTCTTCACCGCCGTCCAGAGACGCACCGACTACTTTGATTTTCAGATTCGGCAAAATCGTCAAGAAACTTTTAACCGCGATTTCCGGCAATTCATATTTGTCTTTAAGATCAAAACAAAACGCGCCGAGATTGTTAATTCTGATAAATTTTAATCCGTCGTAGCGGCTTAAAAAATCCAAATCGTCCGTTCCCCAAAGTTCGCCGAAATCCTGACGCGCTCCGAATGGTGAAATATAGGCGACATCAATCAGTCCAAGCGTCGCGCAATATTCAAACAAAACCGCCAAGATATAACGCGCCTGAAAAACATACCATTTATCGAAATCCGCGCCGTATTCATAGCCGAGACTGCCGTAACCGCTTTCGGAAATATACAGATTCCACTCGTCGCGGGCAACCGTAAAATCGAAATTCAGCCGCACACAGCGGAAAAATTCCTCAATCGAAATCCATTCGCCGACCGGACACAGTTGGAACGAATCCGCCACCGATTCGCGGCGCGGTTTGATGCCGGTTCAGATTCGTTTTGCCTTTGCGTTTCTGACCTTTTATTTCGTCAACGCGGTTAAATTCATCTATCAAAGTCGTTTTCTGCCAACTTTGCCAGAGATTTTTGATAATTTCGTGCGCCGGTTTGTTTAAGATTTTCCGACCTTCGTTAGACAAAGCGAGCTTTTTAGCGGAAACATTTGTCAATTTTGAAGCCTGCAAAATCATTGCCCACGCAAAACCTTTGATCGCGCCGATTTGTGGATAATGTTGTTTATCTTCAATAATTTCGTAAAAATCGCCGTCGCGCAAAACCGCCGTAATTTCCTCGATTGATTTCGCCGAAGGAGAAAAAGTCTTGTCGCTGACGGCGATTTTCTTTTCCTCGACAAGCCGCAAAACCGACCAAAAATCCTGCAACGCCTCACTTTCCGTTTCGCGCACTGTCAAAGGAATACTTTGCGCCGTTTTCTTTTGCCAACCGGGAAATTTTATCGTAATATTTTTCGGCAATTCGTCAACAGTTTTCAAGAAAAATCCGCTCGGTTGCGGCACGAACGGCTTGATTTTAGCGGCTAAATCCTGCGGAATAAATTCGCCGTATTCGTCCGAATAAATAAACAAACGGAGCAAAGTCGGTTCGGATTCATATTCATCTAATTTAATTTTAAACTTCGGCGCACTTCCATATTTCGTCGCAAAACGTCCGTCGTCAAATTCGTGATTTTGATGAAAAACCGCTTCCGCCACCGCTTTTTGTTGCAAAGAATCAAGCGTGAGAAAAATTTTGACTGCCTGATTCGCGTCGTTTAGAAACGGAATAATTTCCGCAATCGCATCCGTTTTCTTGCGCGATTTCGGTTTCAAGCCCAACTTTTTCGCCAAAACTTTGACAATATCGTAAGACGCATCTTCAAGTGCCACTTCAATTTGCGCCCGCGCCGCTTTGTTTTTTCTTTTCCAATACATTTTTCCCTAAAAACTGTCAAAAACGCTCGCTTTCAAAAATTCGCCGTTCGCTCTGAATAAGTTTTGAAAATTCGTTATTTTCGGACTACCCCGCAACAAGCTGAATGGGTATTCTTTTAGATTAAAACCTGCACCAATTGGTCTTCCTCGAAAATTTCCGCATCAAAATAAACCGCAGACGAGTATACGTTTGATGCGTATTTCTCACAGCCAAAAAACCCGAAGGCGTTTCGGCATGTATTTTTTTTGATTTTAACCCGTTTTGCGGAAAAAATCATCCGGCAAAGGCTTGCTATAGGGCAAACGCCTCACTTTTAGAAATAAAACTACTTGGTTAATCTGAGTAGGTGAATAAATTAAAGGCTGAGATACTATTTGAGAGTTTGACTTTGATTGATGATCCGCGATGGGAACATCAGAAAATTCATTCGTTGTTTGATATTTTGGTGATTTCTATTTGTGCTGTGATCTGCGGGGTAGAACATTGGACGGAGATGGAAGAGTTCGTTTAAGCGAAGCAGGAATGGTTTGCTTCATTTTTGGAGTTAGAAAACGGGATTCCATCATACGACACCTTTCGGCGAGTGTTTGTTTTATCGGATAATATCAAGTTAAAGGAAGCGTTTGTCGAATGGATAAATTCAGCAATCAACTTGAGCAAAAGAACTTTGGTGAACAGCGACGGGAAGAATTTGTGCGGCAGTAAAGAGCTGGTCAAAGGAAAAAAGGCATTGAATTGAGATGGTCAAGTTTTTCAGCACAGGAAATAATCATATCTCGCTCCAATCCAAAATCACTTTGCCGCTGTTGCCTTCTTTCATCACTTCAAAGCCTTGCTTAAAATCTTTGTAAGAATAGCGATGCGTGATGACGGGTTCGATGTTTAAGCCGCCTTCGACGAGGACGTTCATTTGATACCACGTTTCATACATTTCGCGCCCGTAGATGCCTTTGACGGTGAGCATATTGAAGATGACGGTTTTCCAGTTGATCGCAAATTCGTCCGGCGGAATACCCAAAAATGCAATGTTTCCGCCGTGCGTCATATTGGCGAGCATATCGCGGAACGCCTGTGCATTGCCCGACATTTCCATCCCGACATCGAAACCTTCTTTCATTCCGAGTTGTTTCTGCACATCCGCAATCGAAGTTTCGCGCACATCAACCGCCAAAGTTACATCGAATTTTTGCGCCAATTCAAGGCGATGCGGATTAACGTCCGTGATGACGACGTGGCGTGCGCCCGCGTGTTTGGCAACTGCTGCCGACATAATTCCGATTGGTCCCGCGCCGGTGATAAGCACGTCTTCGCCAAAAACTTCAAATGCCAAAGCCGTGTGAACTGCGTTGCCAAACGGGTCAAAAATCGCGGCAACTTCCAAATTTACATCCGCGTTATGTTTCCAGATATTCGTCATCGGAACTGCCATATATTCGGCAAAACCACCATCCGTGTTCACGCCAACGCCCAAAGTATTTGCACATTTAAATCTGCGTCCCGCCAGACAATTTCGGCAACGCCCGCAAACAAGATGACCTTCGACGCTGACAATATCGCCCGCGAAAAAATCGCTGACGTTTGAGCCGACTTCGACAATTTCGCCGACAATTTCGTGTCCCAAAACCGTCGGAATTTTTATCGTCTGTTGCGCCCAAACGTCCCAATTATAAATATGAACGTCTGTCCCACAAATTCCCGTTTTCAAAACGCGGATTAAAACATCATTTATCCCGAATTTCGGTTCGGGAACGTCTTCCAGCCACAGACCTTTTTCGGCTTTGCTTTTTACGATTGCTTTCATAATATTTCGGTTAAAAACTCTATGATAACAGACGATTTTTCGCTTGCAACCGTCAATGAAGACAATTTCGACGTAATGTTCCGGCGACGCAAGCAACCTGTAATTTCAATTTTCAACTTGCGACTTTTCAGGCTATTGTTAAAATTACGTTTTAGACTTTCTCCTTGACAGTTGTTCTAATTTTGAAACTATTATTGAATTTTATTTGAATTTGACTTTATTTATGTCTGACGAAAAAAAGCAAGTTGAAGCCGTAAAGAGAGCGTTTGAGCAAGAATTTGAACGCTTTGATTCTTTACGCTCAAAAATTGAAGATGTGAGTTTGGCGGCTGCCGAAAACCTGCAACGCGAACTCGCTGATCTGAAAACCAAACATACTGGCAAAAAATCGGAAATTGCAGGCGCGAAAAAACTTATTGGACGAGTCGCACCCGAAGAACGCGGCGCGTTTGGACAGTTTGTGCAAACGGCTGAAAAAGAGATTGTTACGGCGATTGAAGAAGCAGAAAATAATCTCAAAAACTTTATTGCCGAAGCCAAAACCGAACGTGAAAGATTGGACGTAACTTTGCCCGGAACTCGTCCGCGGGTCGGGCATTTGCATCCGATTACGCTGCTTCGGCAAAAGATTGAGGATATTTTCGTGTCCCTTGGCTACGCGATTGAGGACGACCGCGAGATTGAAACCGATTATTACAATTTCGACGCGCTCAACATTCCCGAAGGTCATCCGGCGCGTGAATCGCAGGACACTTTTTACACGACTGACGGTTTCGCGCTTCGTTCGCAAACTTCGACCGTGCAGATTCGCGCAATGGAAAGGCGCGGCGTGCCGCTAAAAATCATCGCGCCCGGCAAGGTTTTTCGCCGCGATACACCCGATATGACGCACGTTCCGATGTTTCATCAAATCGAAGGTTTGTGCGTTGACAAAGGAATTACGATGGCGCATCTCAAAGGAACGGTTCACGAATGGCTGAAAAGATTGTTCGGCAAAGAAACGGTCATTCGTCTGCGCCCAAGCTATTTCCCGTTCACCGAACCGAGCGCGGAATTCGATTTTTCGTGCTTCAAATGTGGTGGTTCTGGAACTTTTGAAAACGAACGCTGTCGCCCGTGCAAAGGCTCCGGCTGGATCGAACTCGGCGGTTCGGGAATGGTTCACCCGAATGTCTTACGCGCCGTAGGCGTTGACCCGCAAGTTTATTCCGGCTTCGCCTTCGGTTTCGGCTTGGAAAGAATGTGCGCCCTGATGTAGTCGCTCGACGATATTCGCCTTATGTTCGAGAACGATGTGAGATTTTTGGAGCAATTCAGGTAAAATATCAAACAAGAGGTGTTTTTATGACAAATCTGGAACAAATAATAATCGAAAAAGTCCACGCTTTTCCGCCTGACAAACAGAAGAAGTTGTTGGATTTTGCGGAAACTTTGGAAGAAGCGGACATTTCGCCAGAAACCGAACATCAAACGATTTGGGATATGGTAAAACAGTTTGCTGATGATGTTCCTGATGAAGCGTGGGACGAATTGCCAACGGATGGCGCAACCAATGTTGATCATTATCTTTATGGTCATAAGAAAAAGACGAGATGAAAGAAATCTTTGTTGACACAAGCGATTTTATTGGAGTTTTGAATAAGCGCGACCAATTGCACAAAAAGGCTTTGGAAGTTGAAAAACAAATCGGCAACGTGCAAAAAGTTACAACCGAATTGGTTCTGGTCGAAGTTCTAAATTACTTTTGCGAATTTCGCGTTGATATAAGAGATTACGTTATAAAGTCAATAAATTATTTGCTCGTGAATAAGAAAATAGAAATTATTCCGTGTTCTTCCACCCAATTTATCGAAGGGTTTTATTTTTACAAATCGCGGCTTGATAAAGGTTACAGTTTGACCGATTGCGTTTCGATGAACGCAATGCGTGAGAGAAACATCAACGAAATTTTGACCAATGACGACCATTTTGAGCAGGAAGGCTTTCGGATTTTGC
>JANOXW010000030.1:0-2230 GCA_031418635.1 Acidobacteriota bacterium | reverse complement strand
AACAAACTAAACTAGCGGTCGCGCCGTTGCCCAATATCGGCGGCAGTTCGAGCGGCAAAATCTGTTTTGGCGGAAACTTTGTTCCCGAAGCGCGAGTCGAAACGCTCGATAAAGTTTGGAATCTGATTTTTAACGCGCCTTTTAACCGCGACCATTCAGCCCAAAAATGCGTTTCTCAAGCGAAGGATGTCCGGCAACTTTTATTTGCTTTGGCAAAGAAAACTGTCAAACGATTTCCCAATTCCGAACTATTGGAAATAAACGCCACAATTGAGAATTTATGGGCGCAAGCCGTTGATAAGAATTAATCCTCGAATTTCTAAATAATATGCAAAACAATTTGAAAGTGTTACCGTTCGTCCCGAAATTTGTCGAACATAAAATCGCATCGTCTGAAACGCAAAATATTACGGCAGTAATGTTTGAATATCTGATGGCGGGAAACGGTCTGTTTATCCGTGCGAAACGTAAAGAATTTTCGGTTTGTTTGCCCGTGTGCCGTGAACCGATCAAAGGTTTGCCTCAAATCACCGGCGGAATTATTTGGCATAAACCTAAAATTCCAATTTATATTTGGCAGCAAATTTTGGAAAATGCACGCTCTGATAGCGATTCTATTCAATTTCGGGAAGATGTTTATGTAGTTTTCTGGCACGAACGGGCGAGTCAGTGGTGCTGGAAAAACATCGGAAAAGAAAGGCAATGGGCGCGAACTATTGCCGATGATTCTCTCAGCGAATACGGCGAAGCGTGCATTGAACTCCACACACATCCCGACGGCGTAATTCATTTCAGCAGTGCCGATGACCGCGATGAAAGCGGCAAATTCCGTATTTTCGGAATCTTGATTGACATTCACACGAACAATCCCAAAATTCGCTTTCGTTGCGGAGTTTATGATTATTTCGCCCAAATTCCAGCGGATTATATCTCCGAAATTCCCGAAGGCGTGATTGATTTGAATAAATACGAGCAAATTATCAAGAAAGGTGGTTATGAATCTTGATTTGAGTTTTGCGAAAAGTGCGCGGGTCTTGCCGAAAGAATTCAGCAAATTGAAAATTTATCTCATCGGCGCGGGTGGCACGGGTTCATTCGCCGCGATGAATCTTGCCCGTCTTTTGTTTGAAATCAAAAGAATCGGTAAAGCGGCGGATTTGACCATTATTGATCCAGACATCGTGGAAAGCGGCAATATTCCGCGCAGTAATTTTTGTGCCGCTGAGATCGGAAGATTTAAGGCGCAGACTTTGGCGGAGCGCATCACGCTGTCGTGGGGATTGGAAGTTTCTTACTCAAACGAAAAACTGAATTACGAAAAACATATCAAACCAGGTCGTAGCGGTTTTAAGGAATTAACGATTTTGGTCGGTTGTGTTGACAACCATTTGGCACGGCGCGAAATTCACCGATCACTCGAAGAAGCTAATATTTACAACTCACAAAACGCGCCTGAATTTTGGTGGATTGACAGCGGAAACGGCAAGTTTTCAGGACAGGTTTTAATCGGCTCAGAAGTCCGATGCGAAAAACCGGAGAATTATTTTTCCACTTCGACAATTTGTAAAAAATTACCTGCGCCGTCGGTTATTCACCCCGAACTGCTCGAAAATCAGGAAATTCCGATCCCGCGTGAAACGGCGGAAAGGTTGTCCTGCGCCGAAAGAATCAGTCGCGGCGAACAAAGTCTGAATATTAACCAGCGTGTTGCCGTTGAAATCGGCGAAATACTGACAGAATTTGTATTAACCAATAATTTGCGTAGGTTTGCCACCTATTTCGATTTGGAAAGCGGCACGAGCCGTTCAAGTTACTGCACAACTGACAGTCTATCCAAAGCCGTTAATCAAGCCGAGATAAGCAAACCGAAAACAAAACGCCGCCGTTATGCAAATGCAGCTTAATCTTTATTCTCGATCCGATCTTTACCATATGCTTGCCGCCGCCTTAATTAAAAAGAAACCGTTGCCGCCAGAGTTTTGGAGCGTGGTCAAACTCGATGAAGAAGTTACCCGCTCCGGAAAGGAATATAATCCAGACCTTTTTGCCCGACACCACGACTCGCTGATGACTTGTGTTTTTTATCTAGTAGATTTTGCCAGACGGATGCCCGAATGGATCAATCTTTCGACTTCAAATCAGCGCGTCCATAAAATGTGTGGCGAACTCGCCGACGAAATTGAGCAAATAACTTACGAGCCGGAAGAAGTAATCGCCAAACACGGCAAAT
>JANOXW010000029.1:0-2808 GCA_031418635.1 Acidobacteriota bacterium | reverse complement strand
TTTTGTGAATTTTGTGCCTTTTTGTGGCTATTTTTCGCTTTAGTTTAGTTTAAAACTTGGCACAATTTCGCCAACCAACTCACCACGCCGATTGGTTATTGCCATCGGCGAAATGTCTTTCAAACTTTCGGTGTCCAAAATTTCGAGTTGACGCAGAAGTTCGACAGCAACGACGGGACGAGCGCGTTTGTCATCGCCGTCCTCGATTTTGAACGCGATGCCTAAACCCGTTTTCCATTTTGGCGACGGCAAAATTCCCGCGACATAAACGCCGTCGGCACCGACTTTCGAGATGATTTGTCCGCGCCGCGTTTCCATAATCATCGTGTCAAGCCGTTCAGTTCCGCCAATCATTTCCGCATAATTCATCATTGCCAACACGATACGCTGACACGCTTCTCGTGTTTCAGCATCAAAATCTTGCGGCTGAAAAACAAGTCGCGCAAAACTTTTCGCCATTGCGGAAATCGGCACGGCAAAATTCGGCACAGCACAACCGTCAATGCCGATTTTTATTTCGTTCGGCGGAATGTCGGTAAAATCGGAAACGCATTGCAAAATCGCTTTCTGAATCGGATTTTCGAGTAAATCGTAAGTCTTTAAATCCGCACCGCAATGTTTGGCAAACGCGAGCATCGCCGAATGTTTGCCCGAACAATTGTTATGCAGTTGCGTTGGTTGCTCGCCTGTGCGAATCATCTCCTCGGCGCGTTTTTCGTTGAACGGAAGATGCGTTCCACAGTGCAAATCCGCTTCGCTCAAACCGATTTTTTTAAGCATTTGCTCAACCGTTTCGACGTGCATTTTCTCGCCCGAATGCGAACCGCAAGCCAATGCGATTTCCTTTTCCGAAAAGCCGAACGCCGAAGCCGCGCCGCTAGTGAGAAAAGGCATTGTCTGAAACGGTTTCGCCGAAGACCGAAAAAATGTAACTATTTCAGGATTTCCCAGAGAGAAAATTGTTTGTCCGTCGCCGTCAACCACGATTAAATGTCCGCGATGAATTGATTCAACCGTTTCGCCGCGAATGACTTTGGCTAAAATTTCTGATTCCATAAATGGTAAATGGTAAATGGTAAATGGTAAAAACAATATACAATTAACCATTTTGCGACAACATTTCTCGTGCGTGTTGTCGCGCTGTTTCGGTGATTTGTGCGCCGGTCAGCATTCGGGCGATTTCTTCGACTTGTTCATTTTTGTCTAATTTTTTGACGCGAATGAGCGTCCGGTTTTTGACGGTTTCTTTTTCGACGATAAAATGTTGGTCAGCCAGCGACGCGATTTGCGGTTGATGCGTTACGCACAAAACTTGCTGTGTTTTCGCCAATTCTTTCAATTTCAAACCGACGGCTGCGGCGACTCGTCCGCCGATTCCCGCGTCAATTTCGTCAAAAACCATCGCTTTTTCGGTGG
Source organism: Acidobacteriota bacterium (assembly GCA_031418635.1). Taxonomy (GTDB): domain Bacteria; phylum Acidobacteriota; class Blastocatellia; order Pyrinomonadales; family Pyrinomonadaceae. The sequence goes on along the minus strand of JANOXW010000029.1, from coordinate 1,392 downwards.
CGGAAAGTTTCGCCGTTGTCTGCACAATCAGCATCAAACGCGACGCTTCGCCACCCGAAGCGACTTTGGCAATTGGTTTGACCGATTCGCCCAAGTTTGCTGAAAAATAGAACTCGATTTGGTCAAAACCTTTTGCTGTAAAAGATTTATCGTTATTTTTGTCAGCGTTTATTCGCACTTCAAAACGCGCTTTTTCGAGCGCGACGGCTTTCAGATTCGCTTCGACTTCTTTTTCAAACTTTCGCGCCGCTTTCGTGCGTTTTTCGTGAAGTTCGGTAGCGATTTTCAGATAATCTTCACGCGCTTTTGCCAGTTTTTTGTTTAATTCTTTTTCGCGCAATTCGGCGGTTTCGATATTTTTCAAGCGTTCTTCAGATTCGCTCAGATGATCCAAAACGCTTGTAATCGTCCCGCCGTATTTGCGTTTCAGCCGCACAATTTCTGCTAAACGGCTTTCGATTTCTTCCAATCTTTCGGGCGAAAATTCCAAACGATTGCGAAAATCGCGCACGCTCATTGCCAAATCTTCCAACACCGCTTGAGCCGTCTGCAAACCTTCGGTGTATTCTCGAAAACTTGATTCGTATTCGGTTAATTCCGTAATTCTCTGCCTCGCTTTGTCCAACGTCGCAATCGTTGCTTCTTCATTTTCGTAAAGCAAAAGATAGGCTTCGTCGCTCAGAGTCGAGAGTTTTTCGACATTGTTCAACCGCCGTTTTTCTTATTCGAGTAATTCGTCTTCACCGATGCTGAGATTTACCTTTTTAATTTCATCAACCTGAAACTGCAAAATGTCGAGAAGTTGAAGTTTTTGCGCTTCGTCGGCTTGCAAATTTTCGATTTCCCGACGGATATTTGCCAATTCTTTGTATTTTTTCGCCACGCCGTCGCGTAAAGTTTTAGAACTAGCGTATTCGTCCAGCATTTCAAGATGCGTCGCTTGATTAAAAAGCGTCGCCTGTTCGCCTTGACCATGAATATCAGCCAGAAACGCGCCGATTTTTTTAAGAAAATTATTAGTAACGAGTTGATTATTAACAAAAATTCGGTTGCGCCCGCTTGCCGCAAGTTCGCGTCGGACAATCAAATCAAATTCGCGCTCATTTTCTAATTCAATTCCGCTTGCCGCACAAATTTCTTGTAGATTTTCGTCTAAAACAAGATTAAAAAGACCTTCGATTTGCGCCGCTGATTCGCCTTCCTTTATCAAATCGGATGAAATTCTGTCGCCTGTCAACGCGCCTAAACTGTCAACGATGATTGATTTTCCCGAACCCGTTTCGCCCGTCAAAAGATTCAAACCGTCGGCGAATTCGAGTTCGAGTTCGTCAATCAGCGCGATATTTTTTATTTTGAGAAGTGTCAGCATCTAAACACTAGATTTTCGGCTTT
>JANOXW010000028.1:0-1978 GCA_031418635.1 Acidobacteriota bacterium | reverse complement strand
CGTCGAAAATTTATATTCGGAACTGTAACGCGCCAGCGAATTATAAACTTTGATAAAAACTTCTTGCGTAACGTCTAAGGAAGCATCGTAGTTGTTCAGCATCCGATAGACATAGCCCGTAATCGGACGTTGATAACGGCGCACGAGTTCTTCAAAACCATCTTCGCGCCCGCCGATAGCTTTTTCGATCAGTTCGCCATCGGTCAACTTTCTTGTATTTTCTAATGCAATTGCTGTTGTCATCATAGATGCTTAGTTATTACGGTGTTATTTTAAAAAAGGTTTCAAACTTTAGTGAAAAACTAAAAGTGAAAAGTAAAAAATGAATGAATCTTGTTTTTCACTTTTTACTTTTAATTTTTAGTTTTTCACTATTCATTTCCAGCCTAAAGAAGCGAGTCCGGCAGGTGCGGCGAGGTCGTCAAAACTTAAAGTGTGCGTCGGCATATTCAAACCGACATCTTCGGGGCGCAAAATATCAAGTGTTCTGCCGAGAGCTTCGGCGGCGATTTCTTTTAGTCGGGCGGGAGAAAATTCTTTTCCGACAGCGAACAATTTTTCTAGGAAATTTTCGCTTGATTCATCACCAAAACGGTCGCGGTAAAACATCAACAGGCGAAATATTTCGTCATCTCTTTCGTCGTCGGTGCAAGTTACGGAACGCACGACAGTCGGTTCGTCGCCGCGCAGAAGAAGTGCGACAAAGCCGTCGGTTTGTGAACTTATCAATAGCGAATCTTTTTTCTTTTGCTTATCAATTAGCCAATTTGATTCGCAAACTGCCCGCGGCAAAACCAAACCTGCTTGCCAACCTTGTCGTTCAAACAGTGTTTCATATTCGTCAATCACACTGAGTTTAACCGCCGTCGCAAAATAGCGCGATTTCCCTTCCGCGTCAGAAGTGATTTTTTGACGTGAAATCCGCATTTCGCCCGACGGTGATCCAAAAGTGTTTTCGGCTTTCCAATCTAAAATCTCCGTCAATTCTTCTTTTTTAGCCGGCTCATTTTCCAACGTCAAAATCGCCGTCCGCGCTGTGTTGCTCGGCAAAGAAACCGACCAGCGTTTTTGTTTATTCAAACCCGCATTATTGACGACCTCGTCAAGCATCACCAACATTTCATCGGTGCTTGAAATATTTTGTTCAGTAAAACTCGGTGTCAGCAGATGTTGCGGTAATTCGACGGTCGAGGCTTGTTTGATGCCAAATCTGCCTCTGCCTTCTTTTTCCAAAGCCACCGCCGTTACGCTTTCTTGCTCCAAACCAAGCGCAGCTCGCGGATAATTCGGTTGAGTAATTGTTTCTAACATCTTTTTTAAATAGGAAATGGTTAATAGTTAATTGTAAATCGAAAAAACTATTAACCATTAACCACTAACCATTAACCGTTATTTAATAGTCTTCGTATTTCTTGCCTTCGCTGTCATCACCTTCGGCAAGACTTTTCACGTCTTTTAAAACTTGTCCGCCGTCGGTTGAAAGCGTGTCTTCTTCTTGGATTTCTTGCCACTCGGCTTTTTCGGTAATCGGATCAACCGGCATTTCGCGTAAGTATTTGTCTGTTACCAAATCGTTCAGCGAAATCGGAAATTTGCCTTTGTCCGCCGCATATTGGTCAATTGCCCGCCGCATTTGCCATAAATTTTCTTGCAAAACGGTTTCGCGGGCGTGTTGGACAGTACGTTGAAAAGACGGAAGCGCAACCGATAGCAAAATTATCATAATAAACATTGCTATCATCAATTCGAGAAGTGTAAATCCTCTCTCTCTTTTGGATTGGTCTTTGGTCTTCGGTCTTTGGTCTTTGCTAAGACTTTGGACTTTGGACTTTGGACTTTGGACTCGTAAATTACCAATCACTGTATTTCTCTCCATTTAAGGCTTCGGCTTCCGAACTCGAGCGCACGTCAAAAACATTAATTTCATCCCAACTGCCGGATTCGTCAGTTTGATAAGAAGACCTCAGTTGCCAATCTG
>JANOXW010000027.1:0-1878 GCA_031418635.1 Acidobacteriota bacterium | reverse complement strand
GCGGCACAACCGTTTCATCATAACCGACAATTCCCGCAAACAGCTTTTCGCTGTTTCGCAATTTCTTAATCAAATTCGCCCGCATTTCATCTTTGACGGAACGCGACGCATAATTACTTGCTTTTAATTCACCTAGTGTTTTTGCTCTTTCCATAATTTTTGTTTAGTCGAATACAAAAGATTTATCAACCTAGAAATAATTGCCACAAAAAAGCACAAAAATTACAAAAAAAGAAAATCATTTTGCGATTTCTGTGCATTGTTGTGGCTATTGAAATCTTTTTAACAGAACTGATTGCCTATTCGTAAATTCTAAAACTTTTCGCCCATTAAACCAATTCTATCTTATTTGAACTATTCGCCAAAGGCTTTGATCCATTCGGTTTCGATATTTTCTAAAACCTTGCAATCGCAATAACCGCCGTTTTCATTGAGCCACGCGATAATTTTCGGAAACGGCAAACGGTTATCAACTAAATATTGCATCGTAAATTTGGCAGTGTCGTCGCATAACTGATTCTTGAACCGCGAACGAATATAAAAAAATAATTCTTCGAGTTCATCAGGTTTTATCGGCAAAGTCGCAATATATTTTTCTAACTCTGCATCGTTTAACTGCGACAAAATCTCAATCTGCCGATTTTTCAAAATAGCCATATAAATTTTCCTTCAATTCAACTTTTCTTCAACTTCTTTAGCAAGCAAATTTTCGTGTTTGATGCCGACACGCAACCGCCGATAAATACTCATCAATTGATTTGCCAGCCAAGGAATCGCAAAAAAAGCGAGAATGTAACCGCGCCAATCTTCTATCAATAATTGGAAACCCGTTAAAAATAAAATCAAAAGCGTAACCCAATGACTAAAACAATATTCACAAGTAAAAACGTAAAAGAATTTTCGTTGCGGAACTGATTTGCAATCATCACATCGTTCATTACAATATTCTTGCCATTCCCTAAAAATTTCCTCTTGCGTAACCGTCCAAGCAATCGAAGCGACAACCATCGAAAGAATTATCAACCAATAAATTTGTGTCGAAATCGGCATAATTTAATCGAAAATTTCATCAACCTTCATTTTCCAATTCGGCAAAGCAGGTTCGGCATCGGCGATTTCACCACACCGAAAAATGCGCGGCTGAGTTGGATTTTCGCGGTCGTAACATTTGATAACATCTTCGCTTAATAAATCCACGTCCCAAACAATCTCAGTTCCGGCGGCAAAATAATCCGCGCGTTTGTCAGCAATCGCTTTTTCCGCCTTTCTGCCGTAATCGTTTTCACTGCGAACTTCAACCGCGAAAATTGGTGCGCCTTTTGGAAATTTCATTCCCGTCGGTTCGCCAATGTAATACGCGGCATCAGGGCTAAATGACTTACGATTTGGCAGATTAACTATAAATCCTGTATTATCGCCAAAAGCAACGCCGTGTTTAATTTCTCTTTGATACATTTTTAAACTTACGAAAATATTCCCACCAACAACTCCGGGTTCGTATCCTGTTGCCATAAACTCAACTATCTCTCCCTTAATAATCTCCGCTTTACCTTCGGTTCGATAAAGTTTTTCGATTAATTCTTCGGTGGTCGTGGTCGGCTTTTCTAAAACTAAAGTGTCCATAACTTTTCTCCTAAAAACAATTTTGCGACTTGCAACTGCAAAAAGCAATCGCAAATCGCAAATCCAAAATCCAAAATTGAACTAGATTTGTTTTCCTTCCAAAAACGCCTTCAATCTTCGTGAACGCGACGGATGCCGCAATTTTCGCAACGCTTAAGCTTCGATTTGGCGGATACGTTCTCGCGTTACGGCAAAATGCTGTCCGACTTCTTCGAGCGTGTGTTCCGAACCCGTATTTCCAAGCCCGAAACGCAT
>JANOXW010000026.1:0-3051 GCA_031418635.1 Acidobacteriota bacterium | reverse complement strand
ATGAGCGAGAACAACTTAAAGAATACATCGCAAACGAACTGGGCGAAACTTGAAACAATGAACGACGAAGAGATAGACACTTCGGACATTCCGCCGCTTGACGAGAAGTTTTTTGCTAACGCACGCCTGCGGATACCACGCGGCAAAGTAGCCGTGATGGTGAGTGTCGAAAAAGAAGTCGTTGACTGGTATCAAGCGCAAGGTGAAGAATCAAGAGCGTTGATGGGCGTAGCACTAAAAATCTACGCCGAAGCACACCGAGAAATACGTCGCTCACAATGAACGCGCCATCTAACAAATCAATGGACGTGAGGGCGAAACAGCGACTTTGTTATCACGTTGCGTGTGAAACTTTAGCTTGTCTGGCGGCGGTTTCGCCCCACGTCATCTCAATCGTTATGTGGCTTCGCGTTTGTGCGCTACACTAATTGCGAAACTTTTCAAACGCAGGAATTTCTTGAATGGCTATTGAAGATGAAATAAGAGAGTTGGCAAATTGGCACGCGGAAGCTCTGAAGAAGAAGATTGACGGGCGAGTTGAAGAGATGCTTCAAGATGACACATCTCACTTTCTTATTTATCGTGTTTTAGGCGTGGCGAGTGAAGAAGGTTCGCTGATTGATGTTTACCAAAATAAAGGGAGACTCTTGTATAAATATGCAGGCTCGTTTTTAGAGCAAGCTGCTACGTTATGTTTCAAAAGCGCATTTCCTGATTCCGGCTCATTTTGGATTGAAAATACTCAAGGCAAACGCCCGAAAAGATTTCAAATAGACTGCGTGATTGATAAAGATGCAATCGAAATTAAATGGCGTGACGCAACTACGGACGGAGACCACATAACTAAAGAGCATACTCGTATCGCCGTTATTCACGAAGCCGGATATGTTCCAATTCGCGTTATGTTTTATTATCCTAACAGAGAACAAGCCATCAAAATTCAAAAGGCATTGGAAACTCTTTATAAAGGCTTGGACGGATTTTATTATTACGGTGATACTGCGTGGGAATATGTCAGAGAGCGGACAGATATTGACTTGAAACAAATTCTCGAAAAAATCGCAGCAGAAAGAACGAGTTAAAATGACGATGCAGATTCATTTGGGCGATTGCCTAGAAATTATAAACCAAATTTCTGATGAAAAGATAGATTTAGTTTATCTTGACCCGCCTTTCTTTACTCAAAAAATTCAAAAACTTGGCACGAGAGACCGAAGTAGAGAATTCAAGTTTAATGATTTATGGAAATCAACCGATACTTACGCAGAATTTCTGTATTTAAGGCTACAAGAGCTTAAGCGCGTTCTTGCTTCAACGGGTTCGATTTTTTTTCATTGCGACCATAATGCTTCGCATATCGTCCGCTTGATTTTGGATGAAGTTTTTGGGCGCGATATGTTCCGTGCGGAAATAATTTGGCATTATCGCAGATGGTCAAATTCCCAGAAAACTTTGTTGCCCTCGCACCAAAACATCTATTTCTACACAAAAACCAGCAACTATAAATTTAATCAAATCTATGCAGATTACTCGCCTTCGACGAACATTGACCAAATACTGCAAAAAAGAAAAAGAGACGAATTCGGCAAAGCCGTCTATGCCAGAAACGAGAACGGCGTTCCGCTTTCAAACGGAGACAAAAACGGCGTTCCGATGAATGATGTTTGGGACATACCTTTTTTGAATCCTAAAGCAAACGAGCGTGTCGGTTATCCCACGCAAAAACCAGTATTACTGCTGGAAAGAATCATTCAAATTTCAACCAACGAAGGCGACACTGTTCTTGACCCGTTTTGCGGAAGCGGCACAACACTTGTTGCAGCATCACTACTAAACCGAAGCGGAATAGGAATTGACATCTCTTCAGAAGCAATCGAAATTACTAAAGCACGTCTTGAAACGCCTAGCAAAACTACTTCTCATTTGATGGAAGTAGGGCGAGAAGCGTATAAAGTTGCCGATGAAAAAGCACTGGCGCATCTCAAAGGTTTAGATTTCGTTCCCGTCCAACGTAACAATGGCATTGACGCATTTTTGAAAGCGGGAAATCTGAACGGCTCTGTTCCTGTTCGAGTCCAACGCGACGGCGAATCACTTATAGATGCAGCTTTCGCCCTTCATAAAGCAGCAAAGACCAAAAATGTTTCGGCTATGATTCTTATCGCCACACAAATAGATTTAGGATTTAACATCGTCGATTTGTTTTCTGACATTATTATTATCAATTCAACGGCGAATGAAATTAACAAAGTTGTGCAAAAGTTAAGAGCAATTGACCAAGAAGAGATTTCCATTGCACACGCCACATAACAATTCAATGGACGTGAGGGCGAAACAGCGACCTTGTTATCAATGGCTTTTGGTGAACTCGGAGTTGCGTGGTGGCGGTTTCGCCCCACGTCATCTCAAGCGTTGGGCGGTTTCCTTTGAACCGCAACATCGTATAAACTTGGTGTAAAAGTTAGGAATTCTCTTAAAATCTTACGTTGAAATTATGCAAGAATATCAAAGGCAATGTGCAGTATGCGGAAAAGTTTGGCATTCTCTTGTTTCCAGAGAAAAACAAATCGCAGTTTCGCAAAGCTCAAACTCTTTAATGGCGTGCGGTTCAGCAATGCAGAGTTGCGGAAGTTGCGGTGCTGTTGGTTCTGGAACTTCAGCGCAAGCGGCAAGAAATTCAGATGCAAACAGAAGTGAAATACAAAAATTGCGAAGTTGTCCGCAGTGCGGTTCTGCAAACTTCCAAGAACGAATTATTGACTACGCGCAAACGGGTCAACTTCGGTAATAAATTTTCGATTTGGCTGATTAAAAACTTATGGCAGAAACAGTTCAGTCGAAGATACGCAAAGCGAGCAAATTGCATTTGTCGTTTTTATCCGTCTTGTTCGGAATACGCAGTTTTGGCTTTGCAAAAACACGGCTTTTTTCAATCTGTTTCAATGTCTTACGGCAGAATAAGACGATGCACTTTAGACAACACGGACACTTGCATAGACTTTCCGTGAATGCGACGCACCGCCCAACAAATCAATGGACGTGAGGGCGAAA
>JANOXW010000025.1:0-2039 GCA_031418635.1 Acidobacteriota bacterium | reverse complement strand
TTCTTTTGATAATTGTTTGAAAACGCGCCGAAAATCTATTTGAAATAACAGGGGCAAATCCGCTAAATCAGTAAAATCGGCGTGCTATTTCTGTTTTATTTCTAATCAAGACTCAGGTTAACTTATTCATTAAGTTTGGATTCAAGCAGCATTTTATTGAATCGTAAATTGAACTATACGAAGTTGCGGACTTTTTGTTTGGCGGTTGAAGTTGAGAATTTGCAATACAACCGCATCTCCGCTTTTTAATTTGCTGACGACATCATTGAAAGTTTTGATGTTCGTTACCGAAACGCGATTGACGCGCTGAATCAAATCGCCTTCGCTGAGTGCGTCCGTGCCGCTTGAGTTTTTGACATCGGCGATAAAACTTGCCGGATTGATGTTTTTGATGATAACGCCTTTTTCGCCTTCGAGTTTATAAACGGCGGCAAGTGGCGGCGTTAGTTCAGCCAACGTCAAACCAAGCGGTTCTGCTGGCTTTTTCTGTCCGTCAATCGAAAGTTTTTTCGGTGTTTCGTCGCCATTAAAGACATTGTTTGACGGACGTTCATCTAATTTGATAAGTGCTGTTTTGCGCTCAAGACGGTTGCCGTTTTCACGATAATAAACTAGGTTGATCTGTTTTTCAGGTTCGGTGGAAGCAACTTTTTGAATCAAATCTTGGGCGTTAGTAATTTTTGTGCCGTTAAATTCAAGTATAATGTCGCCGGTTTGCAATCCGGCGTTTGCCGCCGCACTCTGTTTGTCACCGATGTTGGTGATAATCGCTCCCTTCACTTCAGGAAGCCCGTAGACTTTGGCGAATTCCGCCTTGACCGATTCGAGATTTACGCCTAAATAGCCGCGCCGCACCTTGCCCATTTGCAAAATTTGCCGATAGACATTTGCCGCCTCATTTGACGGCAAAGCAAAACCGATGCCGTTATAATCGCCCGTCGAGGTGGCGATTTGCGAATTTATACCGATAACTTCGCCGTTCATATTGACGAGTGGTCCGCCGGAATTTCCGCGATTTATCGCCGCGTCGGTTTGAATAAATTTCTGAAACTGCGAAGCATATGGCGTTTCGCGCTTAGTTTGTGAGATAATTCCCGCTGTAACGGTTTGTGCCAAACCAAACGGCGAACCGATTGCTAAAACCCAATCACCGACTTGTGATGCGTCGGAATTGCCGAGATTAACAAACGGCAAATCGTGTCCTGCTTCGATTTTTAAAACCGCCAAATCGGTTTGGTCATCCGCACCGATTATTTTAGCGACATATTCTTCACCCGATTGCAGACGCACCGTAATCCGCGAAGCGTCTTCAACGACGTGATAATTCGTCAAAATATAGCCGGCTTTGTCAACAATAAATCCGCTCCCGACAGCGTAAGACGGACGACGCGGCAGTTGACGGCGGAAAAATTCCATAATGTCGCCCGTGTCTTCGTCCGATTTATCATTTTTAACCGTTAATTCGGGAACTTTTCCCTTCGTGTCAATGTTGACAACCGCAGGTTCGACACGCCGCGCAACCTCAGCAAACGAAACCGAAAGTTGTTCGGGAGAAATTATCTTATCGCGCGTTTTGTCGTCAACGACATTGGTTTGAGCCGACGAAACCGTCGCGCTCATTCCAAAAACCAAAAACAAGTAAATAAAATTAGTAAAAAATAATCGTATTTTACCCGGTAAAACTTCCCTCGATTTATAAATTGACATAAACTCTCTCTCCTAAAAACTCAAGACATTGGCAAGTAACTACCTCGCATTGCTCAAGTATAACAAAAGTCGAAAAACAATGACGAATGAAGTTAAAAGTTAAAAATAAAAGAATATCAGTAGTTCCAAATTTGCGCGATTTTGATTGATTTCAGTTCCGCATTTCAATTTCGTTGACCATTCCATACAGGTTTTCTATCGCTGTTTTTAAGAAATTGACGAATCTTTTGAGGCGAAATTTACTTTGTTGCCAGAGTCTTCTCCCAACTTGGACTTTTCTCGTCCATTGAGTTTGTCATTCTTGCCACATATTGGTCAACCAAAAACTCATT
>JANOXW010000024.1:0-3586 GCA_031418635.1 Acidobacteriota bacterium | reverse complement strand
AATTAACTTTATAGTCAAATCGGACAGATGAAAGTTGAGCTTGATTGGTTGAAAAAAAAATCTGCCTTACATAGCTCAAGTTAAACGAACTTTGGTTGAGCCGGAGCATCGAAAGATGTCTCTGAAACGTCAATGCGAGATATTAGGCTTGAATCGGTCATCCTTTTATTATCAGCAAAGTGCTGACAATGAGGCAGATGCTTTCTTGATGCGCGTGATAGACGAGCAATACACGAGAACTCCGTTTTACGGTTATCGGCGAATGACTATCTATTTGCAAAGAGTAGGTTTGACGCTTAACCATAAACGAGTGCGGCGGTTGATAAAGAAATTGGGTTTAGAAGCGATTTACCCAAAGCCTAATTTATCACGCGCCGCCAGTAGAACAGCTTAAATTTCCGTATTTGTTGAAAGAAGTAAAGATAAACTACTCAAATCAAGTCTGGGCAACGGCTATTACTTACATCAGACTGAAAGATGGATTGATTTATTTATTGGCAATAATGGATTGGCATTGGCGGTATGTGATTGATTTGGAAGTTTCCACCACGCTGGCAGCTGAAGTCTTTGGCGAGACTTTCAAAAGAGGGTTGAAAAAAGGCAAACCGCAAGTTTTTAATTCAGATCAAGCAAGCCGATTTACATCGCTCTGTGGTTGAAAGTATTGCAACTAAACAACATCCAAATCAGTATGGATGGACAAGGAAGATGTTTTGACAATATCTTTGTGGAAAGATTATGGCGGACAGTCAAATATGAAGAAGTATATGTTCAAGAATACTTGGATGAAAGGGCAAGCCGAGAAAAGTTTAGGAAATTATTTTTACTTTTACAATCACGAGCGACCTCATCAAAGTTTTGGCAACCAAACGCCGTTTGAAGTTTATCAAGCAGGGTTGAAAACTAAAGAAAATAAGGAGCAAAAAGAGCCAATTTTTGACCAACAAAAACTATCTCAAAAAAGTCCATTTGCTGTCTAGACAAAAGGGTTCACTTTAGTTGCTCACTTTCAGCGAGCAAATGTCTTGCTTAAATCAACGTAGGGTTTCATTCGCTTCACTCATTTCACCCCACGCTATAATGTTTGTTACCTTCGGCAACTCGGGAAAAGTGCTTTTGCGTAACATCAGTTCATAAATCATAAAATTCATCACTCGGTCTTTCGTCTATCAATACGCCAAGTTCATCGTGATACGAGCCGACATTTACAACGAACAAATCGAGATTTGTTCCTTCAAGCAAAGGTTGTAATTGCTTTTTCTGTTCCAACTTCGCAAAATTTTGCGGATAAAGATTGACCATAAATCGTTGCAAACTTCGCATATCATCTCTGCCGAAAAGCAATTTTTCCGTCCGCAAATTTTTCCCGCGAATCTTTTTAATAATGTTTTCGGCATTTCCGAATTGAACTATTACGCCGATTCCTTCGTTGTCAATCACTTTGGCGAGTTGGAAAACTTTTCGATAATTCAGTTTTTCTCTCTCTGCTTGAATTTTATCGCCTGTATCTAATACGTTATATAGCCTTCTGAAATAATCAGCAAAAATTTTGTGTCTTACGGCTAAATCTTCTTCTTCATAATTTGTCAATAACTTACAAGTTTCATCTGTTGCTGTTTTATAAGGCGGAGGTGGCAACTTATTTTCCTCAAGAGTAAAAATTACTACTCGACCTTTTTTCGGATTGCCTTCTTTGTCTTTAAGTTTTCCTTCGCGGTTGCAACGTCCCGCCGCTTGCACAATCGAATCAAGCGGAGCAATCGCCCGAAACAAAACCGGAAAATCAAGATCAACGCCCGCTTCAACCAACTGCGTAGATACAACACGGCAAATTTCATCATTTTTCAATCGCGCTTTGATCGTTTCAATCACTTCCAGACGATGTTCCGCACACATTGCTGATGATAAATGAAAAAGCCCGTGTTTCCCGTCTTCGGCAAGTTTGCCGGAAAGTTCGTCCCACAATTCAAAGGCGTGTTTTCGCGTATTCAAAACGCATAAAATTTGCTTTTCGGCTTTTATTTCATCGGAAATTTCCGCCCAAGTTCTCGGCTTTTGAAATTCTTTAAATTCATATTTGACGGGGTTTAGCTGTTTGAAAATTTCGTTCGTATGATCCGTAATTTCTTCCAATTCGTTCTCGCGCAAACCTTTTGTAAAGTTGAAATTATTGCGCCGGAAAGCGGGTTGCGTGGCGATTGAGAAGACAAACGAAACGCCGTAATTGTCACGGAGTTCGCGCCAGACATCAAATAAAGGTTCAAGCAATTTCGCCGGAAGCGTTTGCACTTCATCAAAAATTACGACTGAATTTGCAATGTTATGAAGTTTGCGGCAACGCGAAGTTTTGTGCGAAAAAAGCGATTCGATAAACTGCACGGAAGTCGTTACGACAACCGGAGCGTCCCAATTTTCAGCCGCATATTCCAAAAAATTTCGTTGACGTTTTTCGGATTTCGCAGTTTCTTCGATTTCTTCGCTTTTGATTTTCACCGCCGAATGATTTTCAATCACGAATTCTTCGCCTAAAATCTCACGATATTCTTTGGCATTTTGTTCAATAATCGAAAGATACGGAATGACAACAATGACGCGCCGCAGTTTGTGAACTTCCGCGTGTTTAAGCGCAAAAGCCATTGCCGAAAGAGTTTTTCGCCGCCAGTCGGAACAGTCAGCGAGAAAAAGCCTTTCGGTTTCTCCGCTTTTTGCAAACAATTTTCAAAAATTTGATTGCGAATTTCGATAAGTCTTTCATCGGCATTATTTGCTTGTGCATTTCGGACTTTTCTTTCTTTTGCTACTTGAAGTTTTTTCAATAATTCTGTCGGCTCAAATTCCGTAACTTTTCGTTCAGCACCATTGCGATAATGCTTTTCAGTATCGAGAAAATCCGCATCAACCAAACACGAAAAAATCATTCGCGTCGCAAATTCTATTTTTAGCGAACTACTTGCAAAACTCGCATTTGCAATAGTTTCGGGAATTTTTTCAAGTTCGTTTTCAAAGTTTTCAATCAACCGCGAAAGCCGATTCATCGCATCATATTTTTGAAAAAGTTGCGGTAAATCGCTTTTATCGTGCAAACCTGTGTGATGTCCAGCAATCGCAAACGCCAGCGAAATCCAACGATTTTGAAAAGCCACCGCCGCGCCATAAATCGCGGGATGAGTTTCGTTTGAATTCTCGCGTAGTCCGATTAAATATTCTTGAAATTCATCGCGGTATTTGCCTAAATCGTGCAAAAATCCCGCCCATTTTGCTTGTTCGCAAAGTTCGGCATTTGCCTCGCAAATAAATTTTTCGGCAAGTTCTCCAACACATCGCAAATGATCTTTTAATATGTGCGGGATTTTTTGAATGTCATTTTCGGTATGCGCCCAATATTCTCTATTCATTGACTAAATACAGGACAAAAAAGAATTGATATTTGAAAAAGATTAAGTATTACCCTGTGTGCAACTTAAAAATCATTCAAAAGAGCTAACTGAAGCGGTTTATTGCCGATTTGCATATTCAAAAAGACTGCGACGGTATGACTCATTATTTTTCTAAAGATTCGATTTTGATAATGCCATAAATCTTTGAC
>JANOXW010000023.1:0-2415 GCA_031418635.1 Acidobacteriota bacterium | reverse complement strand
GCTGGCTTTTGCTCAAGCTGTTGTCACTGCTGAATGGATTTTTGGCGGTTTTGAGGCGAAAACGGTTGCCTACGTTTGTTTGCTGTTCGCACTCAATGAATTTGCCAAACAAAAAACTATTTTGCCGTCAATTTTGCTCGGCTTATCTTTTAGTTTTCATCCGGCAGTCGGTTTATGGTCAATTGGCGCAATCGGTTTGGTTTTTCTTTTTTATCTGATAAACCGTACGATTTCTTTCGCATCGTTTGTAAAATTTAGTATTTTAACCATTATTTTTGCTTTGCCCGGCTTGTTGCCGTTGTTAATGGAACAGTCAAATGCGGGCGCATATCCTTTTGATGATTGGCGGTTTTTCGTGATATTTCGGATGCCGTGGCATCTCGACCCGTTTCAGTTTTCAAGAAGCGGATGGGTTTTGATTTACGCGATGTTACTTTTTAATATCGTTGCACTTTGGAAAAGCGAAAATTTTGCGCTGCGTTTTCTGCTCAAATTTCAAATTGTGCTTGGTATTTTTTTTCTCGCCGGCTTGTTTTTGCGATGGTTTGAGATTTTTCCGCCGTTGCGTTTTATGCCGATGCGTCTTTTCCCGATTTTTACACCGCTGTTTTTTTTATTCACGGCGTTTTACTTCGTTCCGAGAATTGCCTCGCAAAAATATAAGATTATCGTTGCGCTATTTGTCATAATGGTTATTGCTTTGCTCAATCCGTTTGGCATAGGTTGGCAACAGATTCAGACAACCGTCCAAACTTGGACTGTCGCGCCGGATGATTTGCAAAAGACTTCGGTTTGGATTTCACATAATACGCCAAACGACGCGATTGTTATTCAGCCACCGCAACGGCGCGAGTTTTGGTATTATTCACATCGCGCAAGCATCGTTTCAACTACTTATCCGACATACAATCAATTAGGCGAATGGGAAATGCGAATCGCCCATTTAACCGATAATCTCAAAGTTTCAAGCGGCGAACACGCCCGCGAAGAAATTGATGTGGCGTATAATAATCTATCAGCCGGACAAATTGTCGCGCTAAAAATTAAGTATGGCGCAACGCATCTTGTCAGCCGTGCCAATTATCCTTATCCTATTATATTTGAAACCGAAACTTATAAAGTTTATCAACTGCCTTGAGAGGAATTGCAAAATATGGAAAACGAAGAAAAAAAGACAGCAAGATGCGCCGAGTGCGACCGCGAAATGGAGCATTATAATGTGTTTGTCAGTCCGACCAATGAGGAAAAAATAGTTTGTTGGCAATGTTTGTCGCGTGAAGAAAAAGGATTTTTTGCCAAACGCGATTTCTCGCGCAGTTCGCGGCGCGGCGTTATTCCGAGATAATTCCAGATTCCAGATTCCAGATTCCAGATTTCAGATTTTCTTTGCTTCAATTTGGAATCTGAAATTTGGAATCTGGAATTACTTCTGTTATGTCAATTAGAAAAATAACCGAGTATCCCGAAAAAGTTTTGGCGCAGGTTGGCAAAGCTGTTACAGAGTTTGACGAAGAACTCGAAAAACTATGCGCGGATATGTTTGAAACAATGGACGACGCGGAAGGTGTCGGGCTTGCCGCGCCGCAAATCGGGTTGAACTTGCGGTTGTTCGTGATGGATTGCGAAGGCATCAAACTTGTCGCGGCTAATCCTGAAATCGTTTCCGTCGAAGGTGAACAATCGGGACAAGAAGGCTGTTTGTCCGTCGGCAAAGTTCCCGCAGTTGTGGTTCGCGCCAACAAAGTTAAATTAAAAGCGCAAGATGTCAAAGGCAATTGGTTTAAACGTGAAGCCGAAGGTTTGGCGGCGCGATGTTTTCTACACGAAACCGACCATTGCGACGGCAAACTCTTCATTGACTATCTACCGAAACTGCGGCGCGAAATGGTTATCAAAAAATTTCGGAAAGAGAAAAAATGGGATTAAACTTCTGACCAATGAATGTCTTAAATCTAATCAAGCTAAAAGGTTCTCGCGGTGAATATAATTTTTCTGGCTACAGTCTTTTCGACAAGTTAGAGTTTTATGATTTTACAATAGACGATATTCTTAGCGCGATTTCTACCTGTGAAAGCGTCATCAAACAAACAAATGATATTTGCGGCACGAGATATGTTTAAAGGTGTTATGAAAAGTCGAATACTGAAATTAACATACTAAAATGAATAATGCTTCCAATAAATTCAAATCTGTTAAGCCATTTCTTTTTGGCAAGATAAAATTCTTACTTAATGTTGTTTGGGTGATAATTATTCTAACTTTACCTATATTATCTACCCTGTGTGCAACTTAAAAATCATTCAAAAGAGCTAACTGAAGCGGTTTATTGCCGATTTGCATATTCAAAAAGACTGCGACGGTATGACTCATTATTTTTCTAAAGATTCGATTTTGATAATGCCATAAATCTTTGAC
>JANOXW010000022.1:0-2067 GCA_031418635.1 Acidobacteriota bacterium | reverse complement strand
GCGTAATGACTGTTCATTTTCACCGTAATACACAGCCGTTAAATGTTGCTTTGCTTTTAGATACGAGCCGCAGCACGCAAGAGGTTTTAGGAAAAATCAAAAAAGCTGCCAAGGAATTTATCAAACAACTTCAGCCGTCTGACCGTTGTATGATTGTTAGTTTTGATAATGATGTCGAAATTTTAAGCGAACTCACTTCCGACCATAAAACATTAGAAAAAGCTATCAAAAATGCCGAAATTGGAGAGCAATTTGGAACGGTGATGCAGGATGCGGTTTATAATGTGGTCAATAAACAATTGGCGAACGTGAAAGGTCGCAAAGCGATAATTATGTTGACCGACGGCAAAGATTTTGGAAGCAACACGACCAAAAGCGACCTGCTTTATCGGCTTGAAGAATCTGACACAATCATCTATTCAGTCTTTTACGACACGGGAAACATTCCGCGCAGATTCAACAATAACCGTTTTCCTGATAACAGATTTCCGTTTCCCAATCGCCGAAACAGAACAGGCGGACAAAGACCAAGACAAAATCTTTTTCCCGATAAGTTTCCGCGTCCAAACATCGAAAATGCCCGCCAAAGAAATCAAAAAGCTAATGAAGAGGCAATTGCTTTTTTGGGGCAAATGGCAGATGCCACAGCCGGCAGACTGTATCAAAAAGCCGTTACAGATTTGGACGAAACATTTAAATTGATTGCCGACGAATTGCGAAAACAATATTTAATCGGTTACTATCCTGAAATTTCAGAGGCAAAGAAAACCACTCATCAAATCAAAGTCAGGGTTGATAAAACTGATGTCGTCGTGAGAGCGAAAAGTTCTTATCGTTCAAAAGAAATAAGCGAAATCGAGAAATAGTTCAGCTTAACTTTTCATTACATTATCATTTGCATCCGAAGCCACGAGTTTTTCAGAAAGTTCAAACACTCAAAACGGTCTAAATTATTTGGGCGAAGTTTCGATTTCTTCGAACTTCGCTTTTTTGTTTGTGAACCACATTTTCATAAATCTGAAATTGAATTTATGATATTAAAAACTTTAAATAGAAAAATTTATGAAACGAACAATCAAAGCACCGACGGGAACGGAACTTACTTGTAAAAATTGGCTGATTGAAGCCGCTTATCGGATGATTCAAAACAACTTGGACGCGGAAGTTGCGTTTGATCCTGATAATTTAATCGTCTATGGCGGACGCGGGAAAGCGGCGCGGAATTGGGAATGTTTTGATGCGATTTTGGAGAGTTTGAAGAATCTTGAGGAAGACGAAACTCTGCTCGTCCAATCGGGCAAACCGGTCGCGGTTTTCAAGTCGCACACGGACGCGCCGAAGGTTTTGATTGCGAATACGAATATCGTCCCGCATTGGGCGACGCAAGAAAATTTCGATAAATACGAGCGCGAAGGTTTGATGATGTATGGGCAAATGACCGCCGGAAGCTGGATTTACATCGGCACGCAAGGGATTTTGCAGGGAACTTACGAAACTTTCGGTTCGCTTGCTCGGCAAAACGGTTGGGGAAGTTTGGCGGGAAAATTTGTTTTGACCGCAGGACTCGGCGAAATGGGCGGAGCTCAGGCTCAGGCGATTACATTTAACGGCGGTGTTGGTTTGCTCGTTGATGTTGATCCGTGGCGGATTGAACGGCGGTTACAGTTGAAACAAGTTGATATTAAAGCGAAAGATTTGGACGACGCTTTGCGTCTGGTCAAAGAATTTACCGATAAAAGGGAAGCCAAATCTATCGCACTTTTGGGTAATGCGGCGGATGTTCATTGGCAGATTTTGGAACGTAACATTCTGCCCGATGTCGTTACCGATCAGACTTCCGCACACGATGTTTTATACGGTTATATTCCGCAAGGCTTGACAATCGAAGAAGCAAACGAACTTCGCAAATCTAATCAAACCGAATACGAAAAACGGGCGATGGATTCGATGGAACGGCACGTTGAAGCAATGCTCGAATATCAGAAACGCGGGGCAATCGTCTTTGATTACGGCAATAATCTGCGTCAACGGGCGAAGGATAACGGAGTAGAAAATGCGTTCGATTAT
>JANOXW010000021.1:0-5862 GCA_031418635.1 Acidobacteriota bacterium | reverse complement strand
ACTCCGATTGTGCCGACATTTACTCCGCCGCCAAGTCCGCCCGCGCCGGTCGAGGCGGGCATTATCGAGCGTTTGAGCAAGGCGATGAACACCGCCAAATTGAGTTCGGGTTACACCGATACCATCGGCGAGATGTTGATGATTGCCACCGTGCCAACCGATCTGACTATACCGCCGGACGCGAAAACAACCGTTACACCAACCTCGATGACCGGCAGCATCGTGCGCCTCGATTGGACAAAAGGCAAATTTGACGGCGTATTCATTGATTCAGAGCGCAACGACGAAACCGCTTGGACACGCCTCGACTTCGATATGCGCTCGCCCTACGAAGACATTCGCGCCCCACTCGTCGCCGGCAAACCCGAAGAACGCCGCTATCGCCTCCGCTACTTCATTGACAACCAACCCGTCGGCGCGTGGTCGGATATGATTACCGTTATTACCTTGCCTTAGGTTTTACAGTTAAAAAAATAAAAAAGGAGAAAAATTATGAACGAAATAAATAAAAATGAAACATTAGAAAATAGTCCGAATAATAGTGATTTGTTGGCTTTGTTGCCGGAAGAACAACTCGTAAGTGCAACGGGAGATCAAATTCACGTGCTTGATAAAGGGATAATCTGCACGACGGATTACCGCGCTCAAAAACGAAATCCGTTTGATATTGTTTTAGATGCGACAGACGGTTTTATTCCACTTTGGGCAGAAAATATGGTTCTTCGGTGGGCATTCAATACTGCATCACTGAGTTTCTTTCAGCAACCCGAAGCCATTATGTCGGAGATCAGAGGATTATTAAACGAAGCCATATTAGCGTGGGGCGATGCCGCTCCGATTCGCTTTACGGAATCCACAGATAACTCCGATTTTGAAATTGTCGTTAAACGCCTGCCAAACTGCTCGCCTCAGGGATGCACTCTCGCTAGTGCGTTTTTCCCTGATGCGGGACGACATCAACTTAATATCTTTCCGACCATGTTCCAACAAAACAGAGAAGAGCAGGTTGAAACATTGACGCACGAAATTGGTCACGTATTCGGGTTGCGGCACTTTTTTGCACCCGAAAATGAAACTCCTTGGGCAAGTGTGATTTTTGGAAAACACAAACCTTTCTCCATTATGAATTATGGAGCTAACAGCAAACTTACTCCAGCCGATAAAAAAGATTTGAAACGATTATATGAGGGCGTGTGGAGCAATCAGATAAGAAAGATTAATGGAACACCTATTAAGTTGTTTCGCCCCTTTCATTATATTTTCTCGTGATCATTCATCACTAATTTTATGAAGACCACTTGAAGGAGAATTTGACGGCGTGTCCATTGATTCACAGCACGGCGACGAAACGGCTTGGGCAAGACTCGATTTCGATATGCGCTCGCCCTACGAAAACACGCGCCCGCCACTCGCCACCGGTAAACCCGAAGAACGCCGCTATCGGGTGATCTATTTCATTGACAACCAAACCGTCGGCATTTGGTCGGATATGATTACGGTCATTAAGTTGTCGTAATTTTGATGAAAGAAGAGCTAAAAAACAGGAAAGCTAAAAATAAGGAGAAAAATAATATGCCAGTAGATTTAAATGCGCCGTTGGAATTGAAAACGGCGGACACAGCGGTTTTGGACGATCTTCAAGGAAATATCCTGAAAGGTCACGGACGCAACAACACGATTAATTTGTTTTTGCAATTCGATGCGGCTCAGGCGGCGACGGCACGGGCTTTTGTCAAAACTTTGGCGAACAAAGTTACGTCGGCGAGCAAGCAGTTTGCCGATACCGAAAGGTTTAAGGCAAGTAATAAGCAAATACCGGGCGATACTTTTGTCGCATTATTTCTGTCTTTTGCGGGTTATCAGGCTTTAGGTATTAACGCCGCGCAGATTCCCGGCGACGCTTCGTTTCAGGCAGGTTTGCAGGCTCAAGGCGGAATTTTGAACGATCCGCCGGTCAATAAATGGGACGCGCATTTTCAAGGCGCGGTACACGCGATGGTTTTGATCGGCGATGACGATAAGGTCAAACGCGAGCAAATGCAAAGCGAGATTGTTGCGCTGATGTCTTCGGCGGTTAAACTTGTCGGGAAAGAAAAAGGCTTGGCGATGCGAAACACGAGCAACGACGGAATCGAACATTTCGGTTATGTTGACGGGCGCAGTCAGCCGCTTCTGTTGGTTGAAGATATAGAACACGAAACCGATATGACCGACGGGACGCATGTTTGGAATCCGGCTTTTCCGCTCAAACAAGCCCTCGTGTCGTGTCCCGGCGGCACTGCCGGCACGAGTTTCGGAAGCTATTTTGTCTTTCGCAAGCTCGAACAAAACGTCAAAGGATTTAAAAAACGCGAAAAGAAAGTCGCCGACATCTTGCAACTGCCGGAAAAAGACCGCGAACTTGCCGGAGCAATGATTGTCGGAAGATTTGAAGACGGCACGCCCGTTACGCTGCATTTTGAAGACGGCGCGGACAATCCCGTTCCGAATAATTTCAATTACGAGAGCGATACAAAAGGAGCGAAATGTCCGTTTCACGGGCATATCCGCAAAACAAATCCGCGCGGCGAAAGCGTCGGAGCTTTTGCCGCCGATCTCGAAGAAGAACGCAGTCATATTATGGCGCGGCGCGGCATTACCTACGGCAAGCGCGTTTGGGAAAATGGCGCGGTCAATACCGTTTTGGACGAAAACCATCTGCCGTCGAAAAACGTCGGCTTGCTCTTTATGGCGTATCAAAACGACATCGGCAATCAATTTGAATTCACGCAACGCTTCTGGGCAAACAACGAAGGCTTCGTCAAATCCGATCCGATAACCGGACAGCCTTTGACCGGCTTAGACCCGATTATCGGTCAAGGTGTGCCGACAATTCAATTACAGCAATCCCGCGAATGGGGCAAGGACAACAAAGGCAGTTTCGACCATCGGAGTTTTGTAACGCTGAAAGGCGGCGAATATTTCTATGCGCCGTGTATCAGTTTTTTGAAATCCGTCTGATAAATCACGGGAGAGAAATTTTTTCGCCTTCCGAAAGACTTCTCTCCCGTTGTTAAATATATTGGAGATATTGAAATGTTACTTAATCAAAGAATCTTTGACCTGATCGCAAAATAAGTTCGCTTGCCATTTTGCCTGATAGTAAAACTAGCGGAATACCGCCGCCGGGATGGGTTGCGCCGCCGACGAAGTAGAGGTTTTCAATGTCTTTTGATTTGTTTGGTGGGCGCAGAAAGGCGGAAAATATGCCGTTTGAGGAAACGCCGTATATCGAACCGCGATTGGCGGCGTATTTTTTTTCGAAATCTGCGGGTGTGATTGTTTGCTCGAATTCTATGGAGTTTTCCAAGTCTTTTAAGCCGGATTGTTCGAGTTTTTTTATTATTAAATCGCGGTAACTTTTGGCTTCGGTTTGCCAATCGGTTTTGTCGGTGGTGTATGGCGCGTTGACGAGGATGAATAGGTTTTCGTGGTTTTTCGGGGCTTGGGTTGCGTCGGATTTTGATGACGCACAGACGTAGATTGTCGGATTCATCGGCGGACGTTTTTGTTTGAAAATCGCGTCGAATTCGGCAAGGTAGTCGTCGGAGAAAAAGATGTTGTGATGCGCCAATTGTGGAAATTGCTTGGTTGTGCCGAGAAGCAACACGAATCCGCTGCACGACGGTTCGATCTTGTTTAGTTTTTTGTCGGGGAAACTTTTTCGCTCACTTTTGTCAATCAAATTTCGATATGTTTCAATCGCGTCGGAATTGGCGATGACAAAATCACAGCCGAAACTCTCGCCGCCGACTTTTACGCCGACGGCTGTTTCGTTTTCGATTTCGATTTTTTCAACTTCCGATTCGGTGTAAATCTTCACGCCCAATTCTATTGCCAATTTCTCCAAAGACTTCGGAATTTCATACATTCCGCCTTTGACATACCACGCGCCGAGACCGAATTCGATATACGGAATCAGCGCGAAGGTCGCGGGTGTTTGGTATGGCGATGAACCGTTGTAGGTGGCAAAACGATTGAAAAGTTGTTGGAGTTTTGGCGATTTGAAATAACTTTTAGTGTGTTTGTCTAAAGTTTTCAGGCTTGAAATGGCGAGCAAATCTTTGAGATATTTCGGGCGCAGAAGTTGCGGCAAATCATTTAAGCTGTGCGACAGAAATGTTTTTTCGGCAATCTCGTATTTGCGTTTCGCGTCCGTCAAAAATTTGTGAAAGTTTTCAACGTCGTTCGGTTCTAGTTTGGCAATTTCGCTTTCGGTTTTGTGTAAATCTGTCGAAGCGTCGAAAATTGTGCCGTCCGACCAAAAATAGCGGCAAATCGGTTCAAGCGGAATGATGTCGAGATAATCTTTGATTTCGCGCCCGACAAATTTAAATAAATCTTCCAAAACGTGGCGCATCGTCAGCAAACTCGCGCCGGTGTCGAATTTATAACCGTCGGCTTCGACAAGATTAACCTTTCCGCCAATCGTCTCATTTTTCTCTAAAACCGTTACGGAAAACCCCGACTTTGCCAGCCGACACGCCGCCGAAAGTCCGCCAAGTCCCGCGCCGATGATAATTATTTCTTTCATTTTTTAACCGCCGATTTTGTGAACCAAAATGCCCAAACTATCAGCAAAAATTGAAGCGGCAGTCTTACCCAAATTAACAATGGATTAGGTTCAGGAAATAATTCCGTATTCATCGCCATATAAATATTTGCCGGAAAAACCGCGATCAGCAAAGCAATTAAACCCCACGCGGCAAAGCGTGAAAATTTCGGAATCAAAAGCAACGCGCCCAAAATTATTTCAAAAATTCCGCTTAAATAAACTAAAAACAAATGCCAAGGCAAATACGACGGCATTATTTTCAGATAAAAATCAGTGTTGAGAAAGTGATTTATTCCCGCTAAAACAAAAACAATGCCGAAAAGCCATTTTAGAAAAATTTTAGCAATATTCATTGAGGCTGATTATACCTTATAGTTGTCGGTTGCCGGTCATTAGATTTATACTAGAACTGTCTTTATTGATTACTGACAAAAACTATTTATGAATTTTGAACTAACAGAAGAACAACAACAGATAAAAGCGAGTGTCCGCGAATTTGCCGAAAGCGAGATTTTGCCGCACGTTATGGAATGGGACGAAACACAGCATTTTCCAGAAGAATTGCGTCCGCAACTTGCCGAACTCGGTTTAATGGGAATTCTTTTTCCCGAAGAATATGGCGGCGCGGGAATGGGTTATGTCGAATACGCAACTATCATTGAGGAAATTGCGCGGGTTGACGGCTCAGTCGGTCTTTCGGTGGCGGCGCATAATTCGCTCTGCTCAAATCATATCTATCAATTCGGCACGGAAGAGCAAAAACAAAAATATCTCGTGCCGCTTGCTAAAGGCGAAAGTTTTGGCGCGTGGGGCTTGACCGAAGCAAATGCGGGAAGCGATGCGTCAGGCACACGCACGAATGCTATCAAAAGCAACGGCGGTTGGAAGGTCAACGGCTCGAAAAATTTCATCACGCACGCGATTGCCTGTCAGACGTGCGTCGCTGTCGCCGTTACCGATAAGGAAAAAGGCAACAAAGGAATTTCGGCGTTTATTTTTGACAAATCAATGGAAGGTTTTCGTTCTGATAAAAAGGAAAATAAACTCGGAATGCGTGCGTCGGAAACTGCTTCAGTAGTGTTTGAAGATTGTTCCGTGCCACAACAAAACCTGCTCGGCAATGAAGGCGAAGGTTTTTTGCAAGCGATGAAGATTCTCGACGGCGGCAGAATTTCAATCGCGGCATTGAGCGTCGGCATCGCGCAAGGCGCGTATGAAGCGGCAGTCAAATACTCAAAAGAACGCCAACAATTCGGCAAACCGATTGC
>JANOXW010000020.1:0-1541 GCA_031418635.1 Acidobacteriota bacterium | reverse complement strand
TGAAATGGAGCAAAGTGAATTCACTTTGGTCTAAAGTGGACTTGAAATGGAGCAAAGTGAACTTGAAATGGAGCAAAGTGAGCTTGAAATGGAGCAAAGTGAATTCACTTTAGAGCATATCAAGTTCACTTTAGAGCAAAGTAAATTCGATTTTGACCTAATTCAGCTTAGACAATCGAACTATCAGAACCTGTTTATACAAAGCAAAACCGACCGTTTGAAAGCATTTTCGCGCTTTCCTTGTCGGGAATTTTCGATTAAACTTATCTGCATCTGTGAATAAAAAACCGAAATCACCAATCGTTTTAGCTTTAGACATCGGCACATCGAGCGTGCGTGCTGCGCTCTATGACGGCGAAGCGGATGTTTTGCCCGCGACGATGATTAAAAATGATCGCACGGTCAAATCAACCGACGACGGCGGCGCGGAGATTGATGCAACCGAAGCGTTTTCGCAAGTCGAAGCGGCGATTGACGACGTGCTGAAAAACTGTCCGACGGAAGTCGCGGAAACCGAATACATCGCGGCTTCGTGTTTTTGGCACAGCCTTGTCGGAGTTGACGCGCACGGCGAAGCGACCACGCCCGTTTTTACTTGGGCGGAAACTCGTCCCGCCAAATATGTTCAAAAATTGCGCGATGATTTGAGCGAATCAGCCACGCACAATCGGACAGGTTGCCGTTTTCACTCAAGCTATTGGACAGCGAAACTTTTATGGTTGCGACAGGAACGCCCAAGCGTTTTTAAGCAAACAACGAAATGGCTTTCCTTTTGCGATTACGTCGCGCTCAAACTGTTCGGCGAAGCAAAAACAAGCGTTTCGATGGCTTCGGGAACGGGAATTTTTGATATTCGCAAATGTGTTTGGGATAAAGAATTGCTCGAATACCTCAAAATCAGTAGCGAAAATCTGCCTGAAATCGTTAAAAACGACGCGGAAACTTTCAAGTTGAATGATAAATACAGCAAGCGTTGGAAACAGCTCAAAGATGCGAGATGGTTTATGGCAATCGGCGACGGCGCGGCGAATAATCTGGGCGCGGGATGTGTCGAAAAATCAAAGGCGGCGTTGATGATTGGCACGTCGGGAGCAATGCGCGTCGCCTTTGCGGGCAAAACGCCGAAGCAAATTCCAAGCGGTTTGTGGTGTTACAGAATTGATCGAAAACGCATCATCATTGGCGGCGCATTGTCCGACGGCGGCGGACTTTATCGTTGGCTAAAAGATAATCTAAAGCTCGACGGAACGGACGACGAAATCGAAAAAGCCATCGAAAAACGCGAAGCCGACGCGCACGGCTTAACCTTTCTACCGTTTCTCGCGGGCGAGAGAAGCACCGGCTATCACGAATCAGCGCACGGCGCGGTTTTGGGTTTGAAATCTTCCACCGACTCGCTTGACATCGTGCAAGCCGCGCTGGAAGCCGTCGCCTATCGGTTCGCAGAAATCTTCGAGCAGTTAAATAAAATCGCCAAAATCAGCGAAATCATCGCGTCAGGCGGCGCACTCCGCGAATCGCCCGTCTGGACGCAAATCATC
>JANOXW010000019.1:0-2363 GCA_031418635.1 Acidobacteriota bacterium | reverse complement strand
CAGCGCGATTCGCCATAGTTTAAATGACAAAGGAAAACCGCCGCGTTTTATCGAAACCCGCTACGGAACCGGATTTCGGTTTATCGGCACAATTGAAGAAGAAAGAGAAACAAAGGCGATTGGCAGTAGCAATTGGCAGTCAGCGGAGAGAATTAACGGCAATACAACAAAGGACAAAGGACAAAATCGCTATGTTTTAATTATCATTACAACTATCAGCCTACTTTTTGTCTCACTGAGTTTCTATGTCTATTTGCCAAACGACACAAACAATCTGTCCTCGCCGAATAATCTGGTCGAAGCCGTTGCGCCCGTGCGTTCGATTGCGGTTTTGCCGTTGAAAAATCTGACGGGCGAAGCGAATAATGAATATTTTAGCGATGGCGTAACTGAAAGTATCATCACGCAATTATCGCGGGTGAATGAGTTGAGAATCGTTTCGCGCAGTTCGACTTTTGCTCTCAAAGACAAAGAAATTGACCCGCGAGAAATTGGCAAAAAGTTGAATGTTGATGCTCTTTTGGAAGGAAGTCTGCAAAAGAAAGGCGATTTGTTGAGCGTCAATGTGCGGCTTATTAGCACACAAGACGGACGGATTTTATGGACAAGTCAAAATTTCGAGCGTTTAATTTCTAATGCCTACGAACTTCAGGACACAATCTCGTGTAGCCTTGCCATTGAATTACGCACCGAACTGTGCGACACCGTTCCGCGCCAAAATACGTCTAACGCCGACGCTTATCAAGCCTATTTGCAAGGTCGCTTTCAATGGAACAAACGCACTGGCGAAGGCATTAAAAAAAGCATCGAGTATTACAATCAAGCGATTGCCGCCGATTCGAAGTATGCGTTGGCTTACGCCGGTTTAGCGGAAAGCTATGTGCAAGGTATTTGGCACGTCCCGTTTGCGTCAAAAGAAGTTTTGCCGAAAGCCGAACAAGCCGCACGAAAAGCCATCGAGTTAGACGACACATTGGCGGAAGCGCACACGGCGTTAGCCAATGTTTATGAACTTAATTGGAATTGGTCGGCGACGGAACACGAACTGCAACGCGCCATCAAACTCAATCCGCGTTACGCTCGCGCCTTTCACGTTCAGGCTTTTTGCTTTTTGATATTAGGGCGAAATGACGAAGCAAACGCCGCTATTGAACGCGCCAGAGAATTAGACCCGCTTAATCTGGTTATCAACACCGATAAAGCCAATATTTTTTTCGGCACAAACCGAACTGATGAAGCCTTTCAACAATGGAAAAAAACATTGGAGTTAGACCCGAATTTCGAGTTGGCTTACCATCAGAGGGCAATCGCCTACCAAGTTTTAGGCAACGAACCGGCGGCAATTGCAAACATCTCAAAGGCAATGGAATTAAACGGACAGCCACCGGACAAAATTGAAGCCTATCGCCAAACCGCGACGCGCTACGGATTAAAAGCAATCTATCAAGACAAGTTGAAAGACCTAATCGCCAAAAAAGCACGCGGCGAAAATGTTTCACCCGTCTATCCGGCAACTTACTACACTTTGCTCGGACAAAAAGAAAAAGCCTTCAAATATTTAGAAAAGGCTTACGGCGAACGCAGTGCTGAAATAGTGCTTATTACATCCAGTCGGCAATTTGCCATGTTGCGTTCGGACCCGCGTTTTGCCGATTTGCTCAAACGCATCGGTTTGCCCGAATAATTTATTAATGACAATATCCCTAATCAGAAAAAATCTGTTAAGTCCTTTATTTTTGAAGTGCTAATAAATTGCTTTACCCCTGATTATTTGTGAAAAAACTAAAAGAAAAAAGTGAGAAGTAAATAAAATTATTCATTTCTCACTTTTCATTTCTTCTCTCTATCGGACGTTTAATCCGTTAATAATTCTCACTGCGTATTTCATCAGCCTTGAACCGCAGTAAAGGCTCCAGCCAAGCATTTTCCGACATTATCGGGTTCGTCAAACTCGATATGTTAGACAATCTCTCAGAATTAATTTCATCCAATTCCGGTGTAGCACGTGTTGGGTTAAATCTCAACCGGACCAAAATACCGTGGAACTGACTTGCCACACTAAAGGTAATGTCAACCGGAAGTGCCGGATTTATCACGGTGTAAGTTGCCGTTACCGGACTAAATGTGCCGGGTGTGAACGGCGGAATCGTAACTATTGCATTCGTTACATGAACTGCCGCAAATGTTCGTAGCCCCGTGCCTGCATCAACTGAGTCAACCGTTATCGAATTGTTTCCCGGCGTTACCGCAAAGGTAGCCACACCACCCGGTAAACTGGGATTATCCGTAATTACTATCATCGGCGTTGGTGTTGGAGTCGGTGTCGGTGTTGGTGTTGGTGTCGGTGTTGGCGTTGGTGTTGG
>JANOXW010000018.1:0-5234 GCA_031418635.1 Acidobacteriota bacterium | reverse complement strand
TGTTAAAAACATTTTGCAACCGGCAACAATCCAGAGAAAAATTTACACGGCTTATTGTGCCAAGTTTTGGGGGTAAAGTCCAAAGCGAGAAAAGGCATTATAAAATGCAGAAATATGTGTAGCGGCAAGGACACATTATTCGCTTCTTTTTGTGTCTTTACCGCTACATATATTTTCTGCTTTTTTCTATTTCTTAACCGCCGTATATTCGATTCGCCGATTTTGAAATTTTCCGTCTTCGGTGTCGTTAGTCGTTTTTGGTTTTGATTCGCCGTAGCCTTTTTCTGTCAGCATTTCGGGTGCTATGCCGAATTTGATAAGTGCTTCGCGGACGGCTTTGGCGCGATTGTCTGAGAGCGTTTGATTGGTTGCGTCAGTGCCAACATTATCTGTATGTCCACCGACTTCGACGACGACGGTTGGCGGCAGTTTTTTCATATATCCCGCCGACCTTTCCAAAAATGTCATATTTCTCGGCGGAATGTCGTATTTTCCACTCGCAAATTGGATGATGTATAAATTCATCGCTCTGAGCAAATCGTCAACTGTATAATTTGCCGATAAATCATCAAGAGCTTTATTCGCACATTTTTCCGCAACGTCATATGCGCCGGCTTTGATGTTGATACATTCGTTGGCAATCGGTTTATCAACCTGTTTGCACTGAGCAATAATCGGTTCGGGCTTTACGCCGTCTTCGCCTTTGATGGTGCGCGGTTCGCAAATGTAATTAGGATGGACGATTTCAACTTTTTTGGTTTCACCTGACTTTAAACTCGGCAGAGCAATATCTTTCCCATCCGAAACGCCCCAATACGCACCATCAATTAAAATACTACTGCCCGAAGGTGCGCCTTTGACTGTCGCTTCAAAGCCTGTCCGGTTCATAAAGAAAATAAAAACTATGAGCAGAACTAAAAGCGCGAAAAGAAACATTGACATCAATCCGCCCGAAATCCAAACCCACGACGGAATGCCGCCTTTTTCTTTTTCTTCCTGTTTTTGTTTTTCGGCTTCTTGCGTCGGGGTTAGCGGAATGTTTTCATATTTGGCGCGTTCCACTTCCGGCAAGCGAAAATAAGGCGTAGTTGCGCCAAAATCGGCTTCGCCAGAGTTGGAGCTTTTTCCGCCGAAATCATTGTCCGGCATTTTAATATCGCCCTGCGTTATGCCCCAATCGGGCGTTTTCGGTTTGTTCGCCGAAGGCATATAGGTTTTACCAAAATCAGAGTCGTCGTTGTGCGTCGGTCTGATATTAGCAACCGTATTGCCCCAATCGTCCGCGGATGGTTGCGCCGGATATTTGTAGTTTGTTTTTTCCCAATCAGTATTGGATGATTTATCTCTGTCCGAAATGGGAATATTCGGCGTAGTTTTGGAAAAATCATCGGGCGGCGGCGGCTTTGGATAGTTTTTAGAATCGCTCAAGGGTTTGGTCTCCTTTTCTTAACACCTAAAAATCGTCTGCAAAATTACAATTTGACGCTTTGTCGCAGACAATTTTGCCCGCTTCAAACGTAAATCACGATGCCGGGCGATGTCAAGGAATTAAATTGCAACTTATTATTATTACACAAAGCAACTGTCAATCAAAGCAAAAACATTCACAAATCTTTCATTAAAACGAGTCAAAATGAGATTGAAGTTTAATCTTTTGGCGTGTTTTGTTAAAATCAATTTTGCTTTATTCAGAGAAATTATGTTAGACGAAATGAATTTACCGCCAATCAATCAACAAAATTTGGAAATTTCTTCAACGTCGCGCGAAGAGATGAACCTTTATCCGCTTGATACTTTTAGTTATGAATACGTCGGGCGCAAGATTTGGATAGACTTCGAGATTCCCGAATTTACGGCGATTTGTCCGTTTTCGGATTTTCCCGATTTTGCCGTCATTCGGCTCAAATATGTGCCGAATGAACGCTGTATCGAACTGAAAAGTTTGAAAATGTATATCAATTCCTTCCGCGAAATAAAGATTTTTCACGAACACGTTATCAATCTAATTTTGGAAGATTTCGTCAGGGCTTGCGACCCGTTGCGCGTCAAGATCGAAGGCGATTTTCACGTCCGCGGAAATATCAAAACAGTTGTGCGGGCAAGCTATTTAAGGGATAAAGGATGAGGAATGAATGAAACGCTTTGCTTGTTATTCATCCCTCACCTTTATCCTTCATCCCTCAATCAATGATTCGTTGCCGCCATCACGCTCGGTTGACTGACGTGATGTTTAGTACAGGCGTTTCCGATAAGTTCGTTTATTTTGCTTTCAATTTTGCTTTCGTCGGCGAGTCCGGCGTTAGTAACTTCCGAAACAATCAGGAACATTGCTTTATCCAACAAACTTTGTTCACGAAAAGAGAGTTTTTTCTCTTGGCTCAAAAATGTGAGTTTTTTCAAAACGTCAGCCGCTTCAAAAACATCGCCCGATTGCAGTTTTTCGTTGTATTCGCGGGAACGAACTTTCCAATCGCTGGAAACGTCTTCAAAATCTTTGGCTAGATTAACTACCAAATTCTTATATTGTCTTGACGTAATAATCGGTCTGATTCCGACGTTTGCGGCATTTGTGACAGGAACAAAAATGATTGAATTGTCGCTCAAAACCCGAAGCGCGTAAAAGTTAATTGAATCACCACCGATTTTTTTCTTCTCAATATCCTCAACCCGACAAACGCCTTGATTTGGATAAGCAACTTTTTCTCCAATGTTTAATTCCATAATTTTCTCCTTTTTAATCAAAATATTTTGAGCCGCGAATCAGCAAAAACCAATTCGCTTGCTGAACCAAATTCTTGAGGTATTTCTATTATAACACAAAAGCCGGCAGGTTAAAAATGGACTATTATTCGGGTTTTTTCGGTAGTTCAATGGAGAAAACAGTGCCTTTAGTTGGTGTTGAAGCGACGGAAACTTCGCCGCCATGAAGCCTTGAGAGATGTTTGACGATTGCCAAACCCAAACCTGTGCCGCCGATTTCGCTGGAACGGGCGCGGTCGGTGCGGTAAAAGCGTTCAAAAATGCGCGTTTGATGTTCGCCTGAAATTCCTTCGCCTGTGTCAGCGACGGAAATTATGTCTTTTGTGCCGTTTCCGAGGCAGTTGACGGTTACACTTCCTTGTTTGCGATTAAATTTTATGGCGTTGTCAATCAAGTTGGTGAGCATTTGCTCAAGTCTGTTACCATCGGCAAAAACACGGGCATCAGCGGCAACTTCATTTATCAATTTAATATGATGTTGCTTCGCTTTGGTTGAAAGATTAGTGAAAATCTCTTCGACCTGCACGGCTAAGTTCACTTGTTTAAGTTCTAGATGAATTTTGCCCGTCTCAATGATTGAAAGTTCCAAAATATCATCAATCAGATGGTGCATTCGTTGGGCGTTTTTACGAATCACGCCTAAAAATCGTTGATTATTTTCCTTGTCTTCAATTGCGCCGTCTTCCAAAGTTTCGACAAAAGCCATAATCGAAGTCAAAGGCGTGCGGAGTTCGTGCGAAATGTTCGAGAGAAACTCTTGGCGGACTTTTTCGAGATGTTCCATCTGCGTAATGTCGTGAAAAAAACCGATTGCGCCTTTAGTGTTTTCAAGTTGAATCGGCGCGATATGGACATCGTAAGTGCGTTTTTCGATGCCCGGAATTTCAAATGTAATGTCGGAAGAATCGCTGTTTTGTAACGCCCGGCGAAACGCTTCGTGAAGCGACAAATCGCGGATAACTTCGCTCAGGCGTTTTTCTTCTAACGCGCCGTTAAGTCGCGCAAAAGCGTTATAAGCCGCCGCGTTTGAAGCCACGATGCGTGTGTCTTGTCCAACGACAATCACACCTTCGCGCAATGTTTCGAGAATTTTGCTCAAAAGCGGGCGTGAAGGCTTTTCCTCAATTTCTTTTTTTGCAAACCAATTATTTAAAAAACTCATCTTTTCAGGTTTCAGGTTTTAAGTTTCAAGTTAAAGAAAAGTTCAACCAACCTTGAACCTTGAACCAGAAACCTTAAACCTATGATTTCGCCTCAATAAACCGATAACCAACGCCGACCACGGTTTCGATGCAGTTGCCGCAACCGCCTAATTTTTGGCGCAGACGGCGAATATGAACGTCCAATGTGCGCGTGTCGCCAAAATAACTGTAACCCCAAACATTGTCGAGCAGATTTTGGCGCGTTGCGACTCGTCCGGCGTTTTTAATCAGATGCGTCAGCAAGGCAAATTCTTTGCGCGTCAGTTTGACGTTTTCATCTCCGCAAGTAACGCGCATATCGGCAAAATCTATCGTCATTTTATCATCTTTGTAATTTTCCGGCGCATCTTTTTCTGCACGCCGCAAAACAGCGCGAACTCGTGCGACGACTTCTTTAACCGAAAACGGTTTGACAATATAATCATCCGCGCCGGTGTCTAAGCCGGCGATTTTATCGGTTTCGGCGGCTTTTGCCGTGAGCATAATGATCGGCGTTTTTTCCGTCAAAGATTCGCGCCGCAACCTGCGGCAAAGTTCCATTCCACTCATCCCCGGCAACATCAAATCAAGAATTATCAGCGACGGCGGATGTTTTTCGTCGAGTGCCAGCCGCAAACCTTTCTCGCCCGATTCGGCAACGACGGGACGAAAGCCTTCGCGCTTAAAGTTGTATTGCAGACTTTCAGCAATATCCGCGTCATCTTCGATGATTAAAATTTCGTGCATCATAATTCGATTTTGGATTTTAGATTTTGGATTTTGGATTGTTTGAAATTCATTTTCGTAATATTTAATTTACACTAAGATTTCACGGCTTTGTTAAATAGAAATGTAGAACAAAACCTTGATTTATAAAAGTATGCCGTTGGAAATCAACTGTCAGAATAAGTGCGGGATTTGAATGCGGTGTGAACAGAAAGTTAAATAAATGTTAATTAAACGGAAGACTGTGCCTAAATCATTTTTAAAATCGTTTGGTGATCTTGGCAGAAACTTTAGCATTCTTTGCATTACAAAAATATATTATCGCAAAGGTTTCCGCCAAGATCGCTGAGAAAATAAGTTTTATCTTATATTTAATTAAACACATACTTCAATTTAGGTATCTTGTTCTTTACCGCTTTGAGTGCGTTTTTCAGTTGAAGCAGGCGGATTCGGTTTTGGAGTTTCGGTTGGTTTTGTTATTGCTTTATCCAATCACCCAATTCACGCCAATACCATTTAGATGACCAAATCATTTTGCGGAAAGCGAAACAAAGCAATCTGTCCGGT
>JANOXW010000017.1:0-3445 GCA_031418635.1 Acidobacteriota bacterium | reverse complement strand
AAAATCGCCGAAATGGTCGGCGCGGACGGCGTAAGGATTCGCACATTTGATTTGAGCGTCGAGCAATTAGCCGACGAAAGCGCGGAAAAAGAGCTAAATCCCGCACTCGGCTTGCGCGGAATTCGACTTGGTTTATCGCACAAAAAAGAGTTTCGTACTCAACTTCGCGCACTTTTGCAAGCCTCTGCCGACACCAAAATTGATATTGTGCTACCGATGATTTCAGACGTTTCGGAGATTTTGTCGGCAAAGAAAATTTTGAAACAGGAAAAAGATTGGTTGAAAAAACGTGGCATTGCGGTTGGAAATCCTCGAATTGGTGCAATGGTGGAAGTTCCGTCGGCGGTTTTGATGATTGAAGAAATTGCCAAAGAAGTTGATTTTTTGAGTCTTGGCACAAATGACCTCGTGCAATATTTGTTGGCGGTTGACCGCGATAATGAAGCGGTTGCCGATTGGTTTCGGACACTTCATCCGGCGGTTTTGCGGGCGATAAAAACGGTTTTGCACGCGGCGGAAAATAACGACATTCCGCTCATCGTCTGTGGAGAAATGGCGGGTTCGCCCTTTTACGCGCCGATTTTAATTGGACTTGGCGCAACCGACTGGAGTATGAACGTCAATTCGATTTTGCGCGTCCGAAGAATAATCGCCGGCATCGCCTTTGAAGAAGCGCAAGAAATTGTTAAAAGATTGGAAGGTTGCAAAACATCTGATGAAATCGAAACTTTGGTAAGAAATAGCTTCCAAGAGAAATGGTCGCATCTTTTCACGCCCGACATTTTACCGCCGTCGAAAAATAAAAAATACAACGCGCTCAAAATTAAAAATTGAGAATCTTTATTAACATTCTGCCGCGTGAAATTTGACCAAATCACCGGCTTGTAAAAAGGTCGGCTTTGCGGCTTTGGGCGTAAAAAGTTCGACATTCGTTTTACCGATTATTTGCCAACCGCCGGGCGATGCGAGCGAGTAAATTCCCGTTTGTCTGCCCGCGATTCCGACGCTTCCCGGTGGAACTTTGAGTCGCGGCGATTCTTTGCGCGGTGCGGCGATTCTTTCATCAACTTCGCCCATATAAGCAAAACCTGGCAAAAATCCGAGCATATAAATGCGATATGTTTGCGCCGTAAAAATTTTGACAACTTCTTTCCGAGTTAAATTATTCGTTGTGGCGACAAACTCTAAATCAAGTGCAAACTCATTATCGAAACTAACAGGAATCTCAATCAAACGCGGCTTCTTTTCAGGAATCTCATCTAAATTTTGCAAAGCATTCTCGGCAAAACTTTTGACCGCTGAAAATGCGGTTGAAAATTCGGGAAAGTTTTGTCTGACAATGAAAACATCATAAAAAATTGAAAGGGAAGCGTAAGCGGGAACTATTTCGATAAAGCCCGAAAATTGGTGTTGCTCGAAAATTTGCGCGAGTCTTAAGACGAGATTGTTTAATTCGAGCGAGATTTCGTTGCCAAATTCAATCGTCAAAGCATTATTACCGAGTGGAAAAATTTTGCGATTCATTTTAATAAGACTTGTAACGCCAACGTCCCGTTGGCGTTACGTTTTTTGCGGTTTTTCAAAGAAACCCAATTTTTCGGAAACCTTTTGAGCCGCGTCTTTGACGAGTTCAACGACTTTCGGCAAATGCGTTTCGTCAAGTTCGAGAATCGTCGAAGACGTGCCGAGCGCGGCAATTATCGCGCCTTGTTGATTAAAAATCGGCGCGGCAAGACATCGCACATTCAGACTATTTTCTTCGTTGTCAATGGCAATACCGTATTTTCTGACTCGTTCGATTTCTTGCAAAAATTTTGTCGGATTCGTAATTGACCGCCGCGTTTTCTTTTCCATTCCGCGCAACTGCAAGATTTTTAGCACTTCTTCATCGGGCAAATTTGCCACCAAAATTTTGCCGATTGCCGTCGTGTGAATCGGCAAGCGGTGTCCGACCCAAATATCCATCTTGATAAAACTGTTTTCGGCTTCGACTTTTTCGATATAAACGGCGCGTCCGTTATCAAGCACAGCGAGATGCGCTTCGGACATTCGACTTTTTCGCAGAAATTGATTGAGAATCGGTTTAGCAACTTCGCGCACGTCGGTTTGCGACAAAATTTCGCGTGTCAAACTCAATAATTTTAAGCCAATCCGATATTTTCCGCCATCGCCACGAATCAAATAGCCGCGTTTTTCCATCACCCGCAAAATATAACTCGCCGAACTTTTCGGTAACTGTAACCGACGGCTGATGTCCGAGTTTGATAATCCATTCGTGCTTTCGGCGACCAATTCCAAAATCGAAAAGGTTCGCTCGACGGCGTTGGCTGGTTTTTCGTCTGACATATTTTGAAAAGTAAAAGTAAAAGTCTGGTTTCCGTTGGCGACAAGACAACAATTCAATTCTGCGTAAGTGTGTTAATTACTTGGCTGAAACGGTTTGCCGTAAAGTTCTTGATAAACCCAGCCTAAAAACCGCGCTTCCGCTGTGCAAAGTGCTTCAAGCCAACAACTCGTTAAATATAAACGCCGTTCCGTGTTGGAAGGAATCTTGTTTGCTTCTTCGACGGACGATTTTTCCTGTTCTAAATTGTAGCTTTTGGTGATGTCATCGCTGGTTTGTTTAGCTTCGCTGAGGGCTTGCACGACATCGGACAGCCAACGGTTTAGTTTATTTTCCGAATCGTTTTCACCCAACGCTTGAAAGACTCCGATGGCAAAGCGCGATTCGGCGTTTTCAAACGGATAAGGTTCGATGCCGTTGCTGGCATCGTCGGTTTGTTTCCATTGAAACACTTCTTCGACGTGCGGATGGCGGACGATTCCGACTTTTGCATCGAAACTCAAAAACCATTCGAGCAAATCTGCCAAAGAGTTTGTATTTATGTCGCCATCGGCAGTTTTTTGCAGTTTTGGCGGTAGATTTGTTTGGTTACTCATTATTTTTGTTCATACTTAAAATCATAAAAGGTCAGATGTTGAATAAGGTCGTTGTCATCATACGCCAAATCAACATCCATTTTTAGATTATACTTGCCACGCGGCAAATCAATCTCATCGTAGGGCATAAAAATTTGTAAATCTTCATAGACGGCATCGTCATACGCTGGTTTCAAATCTCTGCCGACGACAA
This sequence comes from Acidobacteriota bacterium, assembly GCA_031418635.1. Classification (GTDB taxonomy): domain Bacteria; phylum Acidobacteriota; class Blastocatellia; order Pyrinomonadales; family Pyrinomonadaceae. The sequence goes on along the minus strand of JANOXW010000017.1, from coordinate 312 downwards.
TTTCGCCGGTATCGTTGCGATAGTCGCCAGAATCCGTTTGCAAATACGAGTCGTCAGACTTTTGGAAACGGATAATCAGCTTGCAATTAGCGTCTTTCAAGTTTAACGCCGAGAAATAGACGTGCATCCGCATTCCGAATTGTCCGTTTTCGGTTACATTATAATCAACCGTCATCTTATCAAACGTCCCGCTTGGATCGGAAGCGGATTTTGGAGTCGGCGAAGCGTCGGGCGTTGGAGTCGCCGTTGGTTTTGGAGTCGCCGTCGGCTTTGGCGATGGTTTTTCGATGGGGCGCGTCGGCATAGGAATCG
>JANOXW010000016.1:0-3609 GCA_031418635.1 Acidobacteriota bacterium | reverse complement strand
AAATCAAAAGAAAATTGAAGAACAGGCAAATTATTTAGCAGAAATTATCAAAAGAAATTTGGGGTAAAAAAATGTTTGTAATTCTTTATCGATGGCGCATCAAGCCAAATTTTGAAGCGCAATTTGTCGAAAACTGGTCGGCAAGAACAGCATTTTGGCTGGAAAAATACGATTCGTTAGGTTCGCGTCTGCATCGCGGAAATGACGGGATTTGGTATGGTTACGCGCAGTGGAAATCAGCCGAACAACGCACGCAAGCCTTTGATGCGGAAGCGGATAATATCTCCGAAACTGGTCAAAAAATGCAAGAAGCGATTGAAGAATTATTGCCTGCTATTCAACTCGAAATCGTTTCGGATTTTATTATTTTACCAAAAAAAACTTAAAATCAATCAGCCTGACTTGCCAAACTATTCCTGAAAATTGTATATTAACCTAACTGAAACGGTAGGTGAAACCTCCGTTTCTAGTGGTTGCTGGGGTGAGGACAGTAATCACGAATTGGCAGATGCGGTACACTTCCACGTTGCTTCGTCTGCCCTATCTTTTTTAAATCATATTTTTTCCACTTGATCATAATCGACCAATTTAAGCGTAAATTTGTTTTGGAAAGACGTTTATTCGTTTCGCCGAGTTCGCTTTCAACGGTAAAACCCGCCTGAATCGTCTGCGGCGTTTGCGCGAAAACGAATATTGCAGAAAACATCAGGCACATTATTAAAAATATTAGTCGTTTCATAATTTTCTCCTTGTTTTAAAATTTCTCTCTCTACGCTTGATTAGCGCGACATTTTTTGAAAACAAAGGTCAAAATAATTTGAAAAAATGTGATGCCTCTGTAAAAAATTCCGACCGAACTTTAAATTACGCCGTCGTCATTATAGTTGTCCCGCGCAGAAAGCCGTCGAAATGTTGTTTTCGTTTGGAGCGATTTTCAACATCTCGACAGCTAAATTTTTTATTATGAGCCTTTGATTATTTATTTCTCAGGCAGATTTGGCGGTGCCACGGCGCATCGCACACGGATATTTACCGCGTGAAATGTGCTTGCTGCCCGAAGTGTGAAATCTACCGGCTGTGTCGGGTCAATCACCGAGAATGTTACATCTAGCGGATCGAAAATGCCGGGCGTGAATGCCGGAATAAACACTACCGCATTGGTCGGCACTCCGACCACAGTCAAGGATTGCAAACCTGTTCCGGCATTTACGTGGTCAACCGTAACCGAACCCGGTCCACTCATCACGCCAAAGGAAACAATTCCACCCGGAAACAAATCGCCTTCGGTAACGGTTGTCGTTGGAGTGCAGGTTTCAGCACAGCGAACACGGATATTTGCCGCGTGAAATGTGCTTGCCGCTCGCAAAGTGAAATCAACCATTTGACCGGGCATCGTCGGTGTAAAAGTTACCATTATAGGATTGAAAGTGCCGGGCGTAAATGGCGGAATGTTGACCGTTGCATTAGTCGTCATTCCAACCACAGTCAGGGATTGCAAACCGGTTCCGCCATTAACATGGTCAACCGTTACCGAGTTTTGACCACTTGTTACGCCGAAAGAAACGATGCCGCCGGAAGCTAAATCGCCCTCAGTAACAGTTGTGGTTGGAACACAGAAATTGCGCGTGGCTGCTGAATACAAATCGCCTGTCGTCACCGCCGGACCGATTCCGCCGGGGCGATTTGAGACGAAATAAAGAATCGAGCCGTCGGGTGAAAGAGCTGGTTGACTGTTGCTGCTGGCGGAGTTCAGAGCGGCGACGGGAACAGGCGGACTCCACGGCGATGAGACGGAAGCGCGGGTCGAAGTAAAGATGACGAAGCCGGTTGGTAAACCGAGACGAGTTGAGCTGAAAAAGAGTTCCAAACCGTCGCGTCTGATTGCCAGACGCGAATCGTCCCCAGAGCTGTTCAGTTCGCTGACCGGCGTGGGTGCGTTAAATGTGCCGTCGGCGTTACGTGTGCTTTGATAAACATCTCTGCTTCCGAGAGTAGGAGTGCGGTCGCTGCTGAAATAAAGCGTCCCGATGCCGGTTGCCGGATTGACAAAATAGCTGGCAAGCGAATCATCGAAAGTAGTATTGATAACCGCGCCGAGATTAACGGGCGTTGTCCAGCCGAAATCGTCGTTTGGGTCGGTTCGCGTCGAAAGATAAATATCCTGTCCGCCCAAAGTGCCTGTCCGATTGCTTTGGATAAACATCTCACGTCCGTCAGGCGAGATGCTCGTGATGCTTTCATTGCTGGTCGTGTTGACACCTCCGACAAGTTGCGGAGTTCCCCACGCCGCCGAGAGCGTGGGGCGTTGCGAAACCCAAATGTCCAATACCATTGGCAGGCTCATCGCCCGATTACTCGTGAAATAAAGACTCAAACCGTTCGGCGCGGCAACCGGAAGCAGTTCCGTGTCCACCGAGTTGACCGGCGCACCCAAATTTTGCGGCACACTAAAAGTTGAAAAGCCGGTCGTCGCGTTCGGCACGGCAACCGTCGAGCCTTTGTTTTGCGAAAATGTGAAAATCGGCATCATCGCCAGTGCGATAATCGTCGAAAGTGTTGTTAATGTTTTTTTGAATTTCATAAATGTTCTCCTTCATCGAATTTTGTTGATTTAAATTTACACAGACGATTATTTGTTTGAGATAATCCCGATTTGTGCTAACATTCGCCTGCAATCAAACATTAAATTTTTCTCGCCGGAAAAGTCCTTTGTTTTTGACGAGTTAATTCTTAGAAAACTATTAGAAGATATATGTTGTTGGAAACTCACAACTTTGAGTTCGGCGAATTTCTTCTCGATGCGAAGGAAAAGGTTTTACTGCGCGACGGCAAGCCGCTTTCAATCACGCCGAAAGCATTTCAACTGCTGTTCGTATTATTAGAAAATCACGGTCATCTGGTTGAAAAAGACGAGTTGATGAAATCGGTTTGGGCGGATAGTTTTGTCGAAGAAGGCAACATTACCTTTACGATTGGATTGTTGCGAAAGTTGTTGGGAGACGATACAAAAAATTCGCGTTTTATCGAAACCGTGCCGAAACGCGGTTATCGTTTTATCGCCGATGTGCGGCGCGTCGAAGCCAAAGACGAAAAATTCGGGACGGCGGATGAACAGGCTGTTTTGCTCTCGAATAACAAACTCAATTTGCCCGAAATATTTTCGCATCCGGCAAGTCAGAAAAGTCCGCAAAGTCCCGGCGCGGTTGTCGCGTTGGCGGATTGGCGGCGCGGCGCGAATGAAAACGAGCCGGCAGCAGAGGGTTTATTGGCTTCGCCTAAAGAATCAACCCAACAAATTGCCGAACTCGAATTAGCTCCGGCAAAGTCAAATAGTGAGAACAAACACGCCACTAAATATGGCATATCATTCGCCGCATTTCCTCTCGCATTTCTCATCGGCGCAAGTATCCTTGGTTATTATTTGTACGATAGTAAAAATGTTTCGGGCGCGGACAGCAAAAAATCAATCGCCGTTCTTCCGCTTAAACCAATCAATACGACGAACCGCGATGAGATTTACGAAATCGGAATTGCCGATTCTCTTATTCTCCGGCTCAGTTCGATTAAAGGATTTTTTGTCCGACCTTTAAGCGCGACGCGCAAATACAC
>JANOXW010000015.1:0-10309 GCA_031418635.1 Acidobacteriota bacterium | reverse complement strand
CGGGCGTAAAGATGACCTTTAATTTCACGCCAATATCTTTTTTGCACCCGTTTTTTGTCATTCAATAAACCAACTTGTTTTACATCGTTTCTCATACATCACTCCAGAGTTTCCTAGAAAGTTTCCTATAACTTCGATGATAATCTATGTTATCGGGTGAAAACAAGCCACCGGGCAACAAAGCCAAAAACACAGTAAATACAGTAATTAAAGGGCGGTTTTGAGGTTGATTTGAAAATCTATGTTATCAAGATTTACTGTTCGCAAGTGGCTTTTAACCATTGGGTTGCAGGTTCGAATCCTGCTCGGATCACCATTTAACTTTAATAAAAAATAAGAGATGTACGATTAGCATCTCTTTTTTTGTTTTCAATTTGCATTACTTTGGCGGTTTGCTTGGACGAATTTCGATTTTGCTTGGCAAAGCGCGGGATTCCATCTTTAACAAGTCTAAAACTGTCTGAGCAATGTCTTCGGGTTGCAGTTGCCACGCTTGTTCCGCACTCGGTTTGTCGCCGCCGAAAAAAGTGTTGACCGAACCCGGACAAATCGCGCTGACTTTGATGTTGTCTTGGCGAACTTCCTGCATCAACGCTTCGGTAAAACCGTTTAAGCCGAATTTTGAAGCGTTATAAGCCGCCATTTTCGGATGCGCGGTTTGTCCTGCCAATGAAGAAATGTTGATAATATAGCCGCCGCCGCGTTTTTTAAGTAGCGGAATCGCGTGATGACACGCATAAAATACGCCAAACAGATTGGTCTGCAAAGTTTGCTCAAAATCTTCCGCCGACATTTCCTCAACCGTTTTGCTGATAATGCCAATGCCCGCGTTGTTGAGGAGAATATCAACGCCGCCAAAGACGCGCACACATTCCTCGAGCATCTGCCGCACTTGGTCTTCACTTCGCACATCGCAAACTTCGCCTTCCACTTTGCCAAGCCCAGAGAGTTTTTCCAACGCGTGTTTTAGTTCAGACTTATTCCGCGCACAAATAAACACTTTCGCGCCAACTTTTAATAACGCTTCCGCAATCGCGTAGCCGATGCCTTTCGTGCCGCCGGTGACGACGGCAATTTTATTAATAATGTCCATATCAAGAATTATCCTATCAACCACGAAAAGCACAGGTAAAAACCGTACTACCAAGTTGAAAATAAAAAGGAACACAGGCAGAAAGCAGTTAATTCTTATTTCTTTTTTGGTTCCGTAAAAATCAGTTTGGGAGCATCCAGCCGGGACAGTTCACGCCATAAAATCCAAATACTTCCATCATTATTTATTTCAACAATGCGAAATGCCATGATAATATCTGAGCGCTTGTCATCTTCGAGTTGAATAAAATCATATAAATCTTTTGTGCTTTTGAGATTTGCCGAGAACTCATCCGGTTGATATGCGATTATCCGCATCGCATAAACCGTCTTATTATTGAGAGGTAATATTCTGGTGTATATATAATTATCTTTTCGCAAACCATTTTGAAATTCGGTCATCTGCTCGTTAGCTTTGCTGCGAATAGTTGCCGGAACGAGGTCAGTTAGAAATTTTACCCCGTCGCTTTTTGAATTTAATTGTTCCAAAGGAATGTCGCCGAGCGCGACCATAACGCCGCCAGCGATTCGACCCGCGACTGAGAAACGGTTTTCGTAAAAGCGTAAATCAGCAATGGTTGGCAAAACATACTTTGATCGTCGGAACGAATAATATGCACCTCCGCCGGGAATGGAGTTTTGTAGGCATTTCTCTCTGGCATCTACAATTAACTCCGAGTAGTTACAGCCAATATCGGGTGCTAATTTGATCAAGCCTGTTTTTGATAACTTTAAAAACCTCGCGTGTTTCGCTTTCAGGTCAGCGTCTGATTCTAAGTATTTTTTGTCTTCTTCGGTTATATTAAATTGTCTAACTGGCGGAGGTACATTATTTTTGGCAGTTAAAAGTATCCGCCTCCGCCTTTCAAGCAATTCCATTTCGCGGAACCTATTGTTTACTTCTCTTTGCTCGGCTTCACGCCTTAGCTTTTCATTTTCTCTTATTTGTCCGGGTATTTGCTGTTGTCCAGTAGCTGACCAAACACAGGCAAACAAAGCAACACATAAAAACAGCATCGAAACTTTCATTTTATTTTCTCCTTATTACCGTTGAATTTTTGCGCGTCAAGTTTTTTAACCAGCTTCTGTTTAATTAATCTTCTGCAAATATAGCCTCTGGAGATTTTTTTTTGCTCAGTTCTTTCCAGATAATTGTCAGATTTCCGCTAGTTTCTTTTCTGATAATGCGAAAGGCAACCATTAAATCTACTCTTTCGTCTTGCTCCAACATAAACATACTGATGTTCGTTTCATTTTGGATATTTTTTAGAGTTTTATCCAAAAACTTTTTTTGAAGACGATAAGCAATAACCCGCATTAGATAAACTTCGCCGACTTCCGCAATGACTTCTCTCGCATATTTATAACCATCCGATTCTATTCCGTTGCCAATTTGTTCGTATTGTATTTTAATATCTTTGGTTTTTTCGGCGGGTTTGAAAGCAGCCAAAAATTTGACACCTTTGCTTTCCAAATTTACATTGTCTAGCGAAAAGTTACCCGATTTTGTCAAAATTCCTTGCGACAAAAAACCATCAGAAACAAGTCTGCCGTTTTTCAACAAAATATCAAAAAAGGTGTTATCCGAATAATCTTTTGCCCGAAACGAATAAAACCAAGTTCCCGGAAAGATATTTTTGCAGTTATCGTCCGTCTGCATAAATCCGTTTGCAAAACAATTATTATCGGCGAAAAGGCGAAAAATTCCGGTGCGCGGCTGACTTAAAAAATCCTTGCTTAATTCCAAATCTGCCGCGTCTATTGCAACAAATTTACTTCGCAAATCTTTTTCTTTTTTGCTGAGAGTAGCTCGTTTAAATGTGGTTTTTTCTATCGTTTCATTCCTGCTTAAATTATTAAGAGTTGATCTTCTCTCGGCAAGGTCTCTTTCTTGCTGTCGGTTGCGTTCTTCTTCTTGCTGTCTGCGCCGCGTATCTTCAAAACTACTATCTTGCGTATAACCGTAAGTTGAAAAACTACATACAAGAGCAAAAGCCGCTAAAATTTGTTTAATTTTCACCATGTGCTTTAAGTTTATTTCTTAAAATCTCATTAACAATTTTCGGATTCGCCTTGCCATTTGAAGCCTTCATCGTTTGCCCGACGAAGAAGCCGAAAAGTTTTTCGTTGCCGTTGCGATATGCCGTAACTTGATTTTCGTTCTTTTCGATGATTTCGTCAACAATTTTTTCAATCGCGCCTGTGTCAGAGATTTGCTCCAAACCTTTTTCGGCAATCACTTCATCGGCGGTTTTGCCCGAATCAAACATCTCGACAAGAACTTCTTTTGCCTGATTATGATTGATTTTGCCGCTTTCTAAAATCTTGATAAGTTGTGCCAAATTTTTCGCCGACAAAGGCGATTCAGCCACGCTTGTTTCCGAATTGTTCAATTCACGCAGCAGTTCCGATAAAATAAAATTCGCCGAAGCTCGTGGATTTCCCGACGCTTTCGCCGTTTGTTCATAAAATTCCGCCAAACTTTTATCAGAAACGAGTTGCGATGCGTCGGCAAACGATAAATCATAATCGCGCATAAATCTTTCGAGCATTACTTCAGGCAATTCCGGCATTTCAGACCTTGCACATTCGATAAATTCAGCCGAAACTTTTAACGGATGCAAATCGGGTTCGGGAAAATATCGGTAATCGTGCGCGTCTTCTTTGGAACGCATAATGCGCGTTTGGTTGTTTTTGTCGTCCCACAGGCGCGTTTCTTGATTGACGGTTTCGCCCGCTTCATGCGCCGCGATTTGCCGTTCAATCTCGAATTCGATTGCCTTTTGCATAAAGCGCACCGAGTTCAGATTCTTGAGTTCAACCTTTGTTCTAAACTCTTTTTCGCCGATTTTCCTGACGGAAACATTTGCCTCACACCGCAGATTTCCCTTTTCCATATCGGCATCCGACGCGCCAACCCAAGTTAAAACGCGGCGAATGTGGTTGACATAATCGTAAGCCTGCCACGACGAACGAAAATCCGGCGCAGTAACAATTTCCGCCAACGGTGTGCCGGCGCGATTGAGGTCAATGTATGAATATTTATCAACTTCCGGCAAACCTTCGTGGACATTTTTGCCCGCATCTTCTTCAAGGTGCATTCGCTCAATGTGAATCGTCAACGGCTTCCATTCAACAGCGCGTCCCGATTCATCACGCTCTGCCGTCAAAATAGTTAATTGCCCATTTGAAGAAAACGGCTTGTCATATTGCGAAATTTGATAACCTTTCGGCAAATCGGGATAAAAGTAATTCTTACGCGAAAAGATCGAAGTTTCATTGATATTCAAACCCAACGCTAACGCCGCTTTCGCGCCCAAATCAACGACTCTTTCATTCAAAACCGGCAACGCGCCCGGCAACCCCAAACAAACCGGACAAGTATTCGCATTCGGTTCATCGCCAAAATTCGCCGCACAACCACAGAAAATCTTCGTTTCCGTCGCAAGTTGCGCGTGAATTTCCATTCCAATAATCGCTTCCCAACCTTCTTTCATAAATATTTCTCAATAACAAAATAAACGCAGATTTATATTTCTATCATAATCCGCGTCCGGCTTAAATTCAATTATTATCGTTCACTTGTAAAATTGCTTTGTCCAAACTTCACTTTTGCAAAAATAAAACTCTCGACAACGAGATATTTTTATCATTTCCGGCTATTATTTGGTAGTTGACGTTTTGCAAGTTATTGAAAAAGCTATGAAAAAAACGGAAATTGTGATTATCGGCTCAGGCGTTGTCGGCGCGAGTGTGGCGTGTCATTTAACTCAAAAAGGTGCAAAAGATGTTTTGATTTTGGAACGCGAAGCTATTCAAGGAAAAGGTTCGACAGGCAAAGCAACGGGCGGTGTGCGGGCGCAGTTTGAAACCGAAATTAACATCAAAATGTCGCTTTATTCGCTTGGATTTTTTAATAATTGTGAATTTGATTGTGAATATGAGCCGCGTGGTTATTTGTTTTTTGCGACTGATGAAAAGCAGTTTGAATACTTACAGCGAAATGTCGAAAAACAAAAATCGCTTGGCGTAAAAGATGTTGAAATTGTTGATAAACAGACGATTGCGGAAATTTGCCCGATTTTGAATGTTTCGGATATTGTCGGCGGAAGTTTTGGCAAGCACGACGGTTTTATCAATCCGCTTGCCGTGATGAATGGTTTTACGAGTAAGGCTTTGGAAAAAGGCGCGAAAATCGAGTTTGATTCAAAGGTTTTATCAATCGAAACAATAAACGATAAAGTAAAATCAATTACAACGAATAAAGGCAGAATCGAATGTAAAAAAGTCGTCATCTGCACGGGCGCGTGGGCGAAAGAATTAGCGCAAACTGCCAATATTGATTTGCCTGTCGAACCACAAAAACGTCAAATTATTTGGGCAAAAAGCGAAAAGGAATTGCCCGCCAAACTGCCGATGGTCATTGACATCGGTAGCGGTTTCCATTTCCGTCCGGCGCGTGATTTCGTCAATCCGTCAAATGTCGAACAGACTTCGGAAATCCTTTTCGCGTATCCTGACCCTGACGAAAAAACTTCATTCGACACGAATTTTGACGAATCTTTTATCGCCAAAGTGTATGAAAAAGCCAAGCATCGTGCGCCATTTTTATATGAAACAAAAATAGTCAAAGAAAAATGCCGCGCCGGACTTTATGAAAACACGCCCGACCATCATGCCATTCTCGGCGGCTGTTCAGTTGAAGGTTTATATTTTGCCAACGGCTTTTCGGGACACGGCGTTATGCACTCGCCCGCGACGGGACGCGCTCTTGCAGAAATTATTCTCGACGGTAAATCGAGTTTTTTAGACGTTTCGTGTTTGAGTTTGGCAAGATTTGCGACGGGCGAACTTTTACACGAAACGGCTTTTATTTAGCTATCGGCTGAAGATTTTTTTACTGCAAAATAGTTGAAAATTGATAGTTTATAGTTGATAATTTCTTTTCAGAGCAAAGGACAAAGGACGAATGACAAAGAACAAAACAGCAATTATCCATCATCCGATTTATCAAAAACACGACACGGGAATCGGACATCCCGAAACGCCGAAGCGTTACGAAGTCGTGATGAACGCGCTGAAAAGCGATGAAAAATTTTGGGAATCGCTAAATGTTATCGAAGCCGAAAAGGTTTCGCGCGGAATTATTCAAGCGGCGCATACTAAAGAACATTATAATCAAATCGAAACGGCGTTTGAAGATGGCGTGGAATATCTCGACGCGGACACGGTTATTTCGATGCACTCGTTTGACGCTTCGATTTTTGCGGCGGGCGGCGCGTGTCGCGGTGTTGATGCGGTGATGTCGGGCGAGGCGAAAAACGCTTTTGTTGCCGTGCGTCCGCCGGGACATCACGCAACGGGCGAACACGCGATGGGTTTTTGTCTGTTCAACAATGTGGCGGTGGCGGCGCGTTACGCGCAGAGCAAATACAAGGAAATCGAGCGCGTCGCAATTATTGATTGGGACGTGCATCACGGCAATGGCACACAAGGGATTTTCTTTGACGACCCAAGCGTCTTTTTCTTTTCGATGCACCAATATCCGTGGTATCCGGGAAGCGGCTCACGCGGCGAAACGGGTTACGGGCGTGGCAAAGATTTTACGATGAATGTTCCCGTCAAAGCAAATACGTCAGCTACATCACAAAAGCGAATGTTTGAAAACGCGCTTGGCGATATTCATCGAATTTTCAAGCCTGATTTTGTGATAATTTCTGCCGGTTTCGACGCACATCTGACCGATCCGTTGGGACAACTTCAGCTTGAAGATACCGATTTTATGCAGATGACGCGCACGGTCAAACAATGGGCAAACGAGGTTTGCGCGGGCAGAATTGTTTCGTGTCTGGAAGGTGGATATAATCTCGACACGCTCGGCGAAACTGTTAAAAATCACGTTTTAGAATTGAGTAAAAAATAAAAAGGCAAAAGTTTAAGCCTGTTTTTCTTTTACCTTTTTGCTCATCTCGTTGGTTGTTCGTTGCGATATTGGCAAACAAAATGCCTAAGCTGTTTTTTAATGTCCGTCACCTTCGCCTTCAAAATTTACTTGAAAATTCTTTTCGTTTTCTCCGGCATTCGCGTCGAGCAAGGCTTCGGCGATACGAAAACGGGCAAAAAACCGAGCTTCGGGGCGCGAAAACTTTTCGGCTAAATTTACTGTGCGGTCAAAATCGCTGTTTGCTAAATTTTTTATCAATTCCACGCCGTTCGGCAAATTTCGATAAGATTCACTCCGCACAATCTCAAGTCGAACTTCTTCTGATTTGACCGAATTGCCTTCGTTAAATTCGTCTAACAAAATTCCCGCCGCAATGACATCGTTGATAAACGACAAATTGCCTTCCAAAAACGCGAAACCTTGCGCGGGTTCAATGACGGCGTAGGCTTGTGTCATTTGCAAGACGGAAGCTAGATTTTTGCGATATTTCAATCTGCCTGAATACATCGAACGCGCTTCGGCAATTAACGCATCCGCCGTTTTTTTATCGCCGCTTTTCATCACCGAAGCAGCTAATGTCGTTAAAACTTCGATGCGTTCTTCGGGCGTTTTGAGTTTGGCGAGTGCTTGGCGAACCTCGCGTAAATCTCCGTTTTTGGCTAATGCCAGCGGCAAACCTTCTTCGATTTTCGTTCCCAAATAATCATATTCGAGTTTCTTTTTGACCTTGCTGTAATAATCTTTGGCTTTCGCTAAATCGCCGTCGGCAAAGGCTTTTTCGGCGGCTTGAAGGTAATAATCATCGCGTTCACCGACGGGTTTCTTGTCGGCAAGTTGCGCGATTTCTTCGGCGGTTTTCTCTTCGGTTTCGTTTTGAATTGTTTGCGAACGGATTTGATTATCGAGTTCTGCCGCGCCTTCCGTCATTTTTCGCCGAATGGCAAGTGCTTTCGCGGGAAAATATTTAGAAATTTCAGGCATCACTTTGGCAACTTCATACGGCGAAAGATATTGTTGTTTGACATATTTGTTGGCTAAAAGTTCGACTATTTCTTTAATCTCGTTTTCGGTCAAGGCGGGAGTTTTTTTATCTCTCACGGCTTGCCGATTGAGTTTTTTGACCGTTTCGAGATATTGCTGAACCTCCCAAATATTAACGCTGAAACCAATTTCCTTATTGCCGCCAGCCACATTTGTATTACTATTTGCAGTATTTCCCACATAATCGCTCGGCGCAATAATTTTTGTATCGTTGCTCTTAATTTTATCGAGAATATCTTTTGCCAATTTCGTGCCTGTTTCATTGTCTTTTTTGAAAATACTTTCCAGCGTCGAAAGAAGGTTAGCACTAAGTCCTTTTTCCAAATTCTTTTTAGCAAGTTCGTAGGCTTGTTTCGGGTCTTTTTCGTTAATTTTTTCAGCAAGACTGAGTTCTAAAGTTTGGTCGTCGGTGAAAACATTTTCGCCGTCGGGCTTTTTGCGGGTTAAAAATTGCAAACCGTCAAGCGCGGCTTTCGGGTCGTGCGAAGCCAATGCCAGCAGTAATTCGCTTCGCAAAGTGCTAATGTAATAAATCGCTAAATATTGTTCGTCGGTTGCTTCCGCATCTTCAAACGAGATTTGTTGAATCATCGCGTTTAAGTCGGCAATCGCACTTTGAAAAATCGCCCGCGCTTGTTTTTCGTCGTGTTCCCACAACAGATTGCTGACAACAATTCGTGCGCTGACACGGTTTTCAGGCAAATAGAATTGTTCGGTTTCCCGCCCCAAACTGTTTAATAAGGCAACCGCTTTGTCCTTTAATTCGGTTGCGCCGTCGCTTTTTTTCGGTTCATTGGTGGCGGCAGTTTGCGCCAAACTTTGTCCGATAAAAATAACACATAAAACGAGCGTAAAAAATTTTCGATAGAACATTTAAGCCTCCGTATGATAACTTGTTAATGATAGTTTGTCTCTTGAAATTAGTAAATCAAATTTCACATTACTTAGACGAGTTAGATGCGAAACTTTGCAATACGGCAACTTTCATCTAACATTTATTTTCAATGCTCGAATTAAACCCGAAAACTTTTGACGAATTTTTAGCCGATGCAAAAAACGGCAATGTCGTTCCCGTTGTGCGAAGCGTTTTGGCGGATTTGCATACGCCCGTCGGCGCATTTCTGCGCGTCGCCAATTCTGCCGAACAAGCATTTTTGTTTGAATCAATCGAAGGCGGCGAAAGATTAGCGCGATATTCGTTTCTTGCGGCAAACCCTTTTATAACCGTGCGTTCAAAAAATTCACAAACCATTATCGAGAACGGCAGTCAGCGGCAAGTCTTGCCCGAAAAAACACCTTTCGATTTTATGCGCGAACATTTTGGCAAAAATAAACTTGCGCGAAAACCGAATCTTCCGCCTTTGTGCGGTGGCGCAGTCGGTTTTTTGGCGTATGACGCGGCGCGTTGGTTTGAGAAGGTTTTGGACAATGGGAAATACTTTGAAAGCGACGATGCCGTTTGGATGTTTTTTCGGACAATTTTGGTTTTTGACCGTTTGAAACAACGCATCGAAATCGTTTCCGTTGTTTTGACCGACGAAGCCAACGGCAATAAAGATAAACTTCTCGAACTTTATGCTCGTGCTGTCGGCGAAACCGAAAAAATCGAGAAACTTTTAAGCCGAAATTCTCCGTCAATTGCGGTTAATGAACATCCGAGAAATCAAAAGCCGAGCGAATTTTTATCAAATTGGACAAAGCCGAATTTTATGAAAGCGGTGGAGGAAATTCAGCAAAAAATCTTGGCGGGAGATTGTTACCAAGTCGTGCTTTCACAAAATTTTCGCCGCCAAACTTCTGCCGAACCGCTAAATATCTATCGCGCTTTGCGGACGACAAATCCTTCGCCATATATGTTTTACATCAAACTCGGTGATGAAACACTTATCGGCGCATCGCCTGAAATGTTGGTTCGCTGCAACGGCAAAAACTTGGAATATCGTCCGATTGCCGGAACGCGAAAACGCGGCACGACAGAAGAAGACGATTGGATGTTGGCGGAAGATTTGCGCTCAGATATGAAGGAAATCGCCGAACACATAATGCTTGTTGACTTGGGCAGAAACGATCTCGGCAAAGTTTCCGAATTCGGTTCGGTCGAGGTTGACGAACTGATGAAAGTCGAAAAATATTCGCACGTTCAGCATCTCGTTACGAGTTTGAAATCCAATCTGAAAGAAGATTTGGACAGATTCGACGCGCTCGCTTCGTGTTTCCCTGCCGGAACGGTTT
>JANOXW010000014.1:0-5523 GCA_031418635.1 Acidobacteriota bacterium | reverse complement strand
TTCCAAAGTTCGCTCCGCCGATGCCTTGATGCTACACTGTTGGGGAAAACTAGCGGTGGCTTTCTTTCTACTCGTTTTCAACTACTGATTCGCATTACAAACCGTTCAATAGTTTTTATTGACTTTTGTTTAACAATATTTTATAATCACTAATGTTGTTTAGCTCTTACCTTCACTTTTACATTTCTTCCAGACCCGAACTTTAATCAAGGATAAAATTTAATAAATAATAATAATGAATAAAAGACTATTAACTGTTACGGTTAGTTTAATTGCATTTGTTTTCTTTTCGCTGATTTCTTATGCACAAAATCAAGATGAAAGTTTATCGAAAAAAGACGATTTATTAGCATTATCAGTAAAAATTGCATCTTTATCCACAAAACTGCCCAAAGAAAAGTTTTCTGAAAATAACCAAATAGAAAATTCAATAGCGCAATTAGCGGAGAAAAGATATGCACAATTGACTGGATTAATCGAAACGGATGCGGCGGAAGTTTTGCGCGTCGCCTTGCCGGCAGAAGTGTTGTCGAAAATTCCTTCCGACCTCGAAAATTATTTTGAAAAGCGCGAAGAAACCGAAGGTGAATTAGAAGTCATTGCAGCATGCGAGGAAAACGACGGGCGCATTCTTTACTATTTAAACAACGGCAAAGAACGGTTGTCGCTTTATTTTGCCAAACAGCCCAGCGAAGAATTGCTGACCGGCGCGAGAATCCACATCAAAGGCATTCGCGTCGGCGACGCGGTTGCCGTCAATAATCAGGAAAATGCTTCAACGGATTTTCAAATGTTAGAAGCACCGTTGCCCAACACCTTAGGCGAGCAACGAGTGTTAGTGCTACTCGTTAATTTTCAAGACGACCAAAGAACACCCTATACAATTGACCAAGCTAATAATATGGTTTTCGGGACGGTCAACAATTACTACCGCGAAGTTTCGTTTGGGCAAACTTTGCTTTCGGGCGATGTCCGCGGTTGGTTCACGTTACCGATAAACGCCAGCAGCGGTTATTGTCTTAACAGCAGCGGAGACCAAATTGCGACCTACGCCAAACAAGCCGCGACAAATGCGGGAATAAATCTTTCCGCGTATAACAAATTTATGTATGTTTTTCCACAACTCTCCAGTTGTGCTTACGCGGGTTGGGCTTTTGTCGGCGGCACTGATGTTTGGATAAATAACTATCTGCTTTTCCGAACGACGGCTCACGAACTCGGTCATACTTTCGGTTTATATCACGCCAAATCCCTGAGTTGTGATGCGGGCGTTTTAAGCGGAACTTGCACTAGCGCAGAATACGGTCATATTACGGATATGATGGGTTCTCCCGGCGTTACCGGACATTTTCACCCTTTTCAAAAAGAACAACTCGGCTGGTTGAACAACGGAAGTATGCCGCCGATAACAACCGTTACACAAAACGGAAATTATTTTATTGCTCCGTCGGAAACCACGGGAACGGATGCCAAAGCTCTTAAAATACTCAAATCGGTTGATTCATTCGGCAGAAAAACGTGGTATTACATCGAAGTTCGCCGTCCCATTGGGTATGACAGTTTTGTTTCCTCCAACAGTAGCGTCATGAACGGAGTGTTAATTACGATGAATCAGGAATTGAGTCCGTATGAAAATTATCTGCTTGATATGACACCGGAAACGACTAGCTTCACTGATTCCGCTTTAGCCGTCAATCGCAGTTACAATGATACAACCGCGGCAATCACGATTACGCCTTTGTCAGTTAGCAATACTGGTTCCACCGTCAACGTATCGTTTGGAAATGTGCCTTGCTCTCAAGCCAATCCGACCATTGCCGTTATTCCGTCGGCAACACAATGGATCGGCGCGGGCGGTTCGCTTTCTTATTCGGTAACGGTTACGAATAATAACAGTAGCAGTTGTGCCAATAACAATTTTAATGTGCAACCGACGCTTCCTGTCGGTTGGTCGGCAGTTGTGGCTGCGCCGACTTTGAATGTCGCTCCGGGCGCGAGCGCAACGACTACGGTACAGGTTACGTCCCCGACTTCTGCGATAGACGATTTCTATTCAATCGCCGTCAGAGCAAGCAACAGCAATTCACCGTCTTATTCGGATTCCGCTTCGGTTAGTATTGCGGTATATTCTTCGCTCGGAGTGAACGCTTCACCGAGTCAAACAAGCTACACGCGGACTCAAACTGCGACTGTAACCGCATACATTTCGGCAAACGGTTCGCCGATTGCGGGCGCGAACGTAACTTTCACGATGACTAAATCTAACGGAAATCGCCTTATCGTCAATGCGATTTCAGCCGCCGACGGTTCGGCTGTCTTTACTTACCGCTTTAACAAAAGGCAAGACCCGACAGGAACATATTTGGTCAGTGCGGTTGCAAGTTTGAATAGCGTTTCGGGAAATGGCTCGACAAGTTTTGAGGTAAGGTAATTGCTTTTTCAGAACCTGATTTTTAAGAGCGGGCGCAGTGTAGCACTTCCTGACCTGTAATTGTGATTAAGTTTAATAATCAAACTTGGACTTATTTCTTGGTATTCTATTTGTTTTTTTCTGCATTTCTCAAGCCGTCGAAAAAGACAGAAAAAAGTTGAGCCAATTTAAAAAGGTGATGATGCTTTGGTAAAATGGACATATTCACGGGAAGAATGGGCGAAGCCTTTATTACGACTGAAAGTATTATGTTACCAATAGCTCTGATGAATATCTTTACGAATTCGGAAAAAATCGCGTTACACATTAGACATTATCGGCGCATAAAGAAATTATCCGCTATTCGCTGATATTCATTGAAAAATAATGAATAGTTGATAGATAATAACGAATAGTTTTTTACCTTCCAGCTTATTTCCGATAATGTCTATTGTTCTTTTTTTAACTCTTTTCTCGATCTGCGTATCGAATGGACAAAGTTAAACAGCAATGGCGGGCTAATGAATGGACAGACTGAATATTATGTTGCCCCGCAAAAGTTTGTAAAAGATAGTGAAATAACTTCGTTTTTCTGGAATGATAATTATTGATTCCCAAATAATCTGGGTTAATATTTTATTATCGGAATAAAAATCAAAGGCAAAGGAATTCAAAAATGATGAGCATGAACAAATTATTTTTGCCGATTTTGTTGGGAACGCCGCGCAAAGGGCGCGAGAGCGAAAATGTTGCCAAATGGCTTTTGGGAAAAATGCGGGAACGCGAAGAAGATATTGAAACTCAGCTTTTTGATGTCCGTGATTTTGACTTGCCAAACGACCATTACGGAATGGAAATCAAAGATCAATTTCCCGAATGGCGCGACGCGATAATCAAAGCCGATGGACTCGTTATCATTACGCCCGAATATAATCACGGTTATTCGGGCGCGTTGAAAAGCGTTTTGGATTTATTATTGCCCGAATATATTCACAAAGCGGTTGCTTTTGTCGGTGTTTCCACCGGACCTTGGGGCGGAACTCGCGTTATCGAAGCGTGTGTGCCGATGGTCAGAGAATTAGGTTTAGCCGTTACTTTTTCCGACCTTAATTTTCCGCTAATCAAAAGTAAATTCGATGAAAACGGCAATCTGCTTGATGAAGCCTACGAAAATCGTGTTAAAGGATTTTTAGATGAACTCGTTTGGATGAGCCGCACACTTCGTTGGGGACGCGAAAATTTGCCTTCAAAGTATCATAAATAAGAAAAATTAAATAAAACAACGATTTAACTCTGTGAATCTTGATTTACGGACTAAATAAACCGCGCGTAAATTTGCGATGGTTGTGTATGATTGCCCGATTACATCAGAAGCAATCTGTAAAATTTACTCGCTGATAACACTTCATTCGACCGAAAGTTTCTTCAGAAATGCAAAAAAAATTGGAAAGCTAAACCTATTAACAATATAATTTAAAATAATTTTAAGCTAAATAAAAAATATTACGCAAAAAAAGATTGACATAGTGTCTTATTGTTACTATATTGATTTGTAAATTAATCATAAGATGCCCGAATAACCGACCTCCGGTCAGTGATTCATTTAAGAATTATTGGATTGTCTGTTATTTTAACAAATTATTAATTAGGTGAAAGATTTTTGTAGCTTTTAAGTACGGTTCTTGCAAAGTCGAGAAATTTGTTAAAAAGTCCGACACGCTTTAGCTTGTCGGTTGTCTAAAAGTTCGACAAACTTAAAGTTCATCGGACATTTTCAAGCTACATCTGTTGGTCAAAATTTTGACTTTGCAAGAGGTGTGAGCTTTTAAGGAATGAAGGATAAAAGGTAAGTTCTTCATTTTCACCTTTGTTTATTACCTTCAGGTTTATCCAAACCTAACCACGGTTTTAAGTAGGAGGAAAAAAATGACTCAGATAACTAGAAATTTTAAAAATGTATTTACATCTAAAGGAAACAATTTCGGATTGTTTTTTAAATTAAGTGTTTTCGCGCTCTTTGGAATGATGATTCTGTTTAGCGGACAAATATCGGCGCAACAAACTTGCACGCCAAGCACGACGGTAACTGAGGGAGATATGTTCCCAGGCGGAATCGTTTCTTTTGGTGTGACGAGTGGTCCGGGTTTGGTTAGAGTTGATCACATCGATGCCGGAACAGGTTTACAATCACTGACAGTGGTTGGATTACCGATCAATGCAGTAGTGAATATTCCGGCATTTATGCCTGGCACTCTCAATCTGGTATCGGCAACCTTTACGTTACCTAATCCGAATGGACCGGTTGATTTCACGATGCGGGCGGCAAGCACTTTTCACGCCATCTTTATTCGTGTGCGGTGTGTAGCACCAGATCCGACACCAACACCGACACCAACACCGACACCAACACCGCAGGGCTGCACCCGAACGCAAGGTTATTGGAAGAATCATGCCGAGGTTTGGACGGGACAGAGTCTGGTACTTGGAACCAATCCCGCTAATGTTTACACTCAAGCACAGTTACTTTCAATTTTTAGGACACCGGTCAGTGGCAACGGGTTAATCTCGCTTTCGCATCAGCTAATCGCCGCTAAACTTAATGCGGCTGCTGGAACGAGCGTGCCGGCAAGCGTCGCAATGGCTATTTCTAATGCCGATACGATGATTGGCGGACTTGTGGTTCCGCCGGTTGGTAGTGGATTTTTACCTCCTAGCATGACCAGTGCATTGACATCTGTTTTGGATACTTATAATAATGGCAACACGTCGGGCGGACCTCCGCACTGCAACTGATTAGTCAATTATGGTAATCAAGAAACAAAGGGTAAATGGATTACAATCCATTTACCCTTTTCTTTATTTGCAATTGAAATATCAGTAATAATCTCGCAACACATTGAACCAGAACATTTTCTCTGTAACAATTATGGCAGAAGAAATTATTATGAAAAATTTTTACGCGGTCGCCTTATTTTCGTTTGGGCTCTTTTTATCTGCTTGTGAACAGCACAATATCGCCCAAAATAACACCAATACTTCGGCTAATCGAAAGGTCGAAATCAAAAAAAATGACAACGGTTTGACAACTTTGAAAAGCCAAAATAAGTTTGATG
>JANOXW010000013.1:0-2795 GCA_031418635.1 Acidobacteriota bacterium | reverse complement strand
AAGCTGTCGCCAAAGCATTTAATTCAGCCGAGATCGAAGACATCGCCGCCGCAAAAATCGCCGCGATTATCAAACCGATCACGCCCATCGGCATATTTTGGATGACAAACATCGGGAAAACGTAGTTCACATCATTAAAATTGTTGTCGTTGTTTGTCGTTTTGATAAATTCGGTTGCCTTTTTGCGCGAATCGTTAAAGGTTTTGTTGGTTTCGATGTATTTTTGCTTTGCCGTTTCCGTTAAAGTTGCGTCGCTTCCTTTCTCTGCACTTATAAAATCAAGAGCCGCTTTTTCGCGGTTGGCGTGAACTTGTTTATATTCACTTTCTAGCTGACTATAATCTGCGCCTTTCGCGGCAATAGCTTTATCTGCCTGAACTTGATTGAAAATCATCGGCGGCGTTTGGAATTGGTAAAACACAAAAACCAATACGCCAATCAACAAAATCATAAACTGAAGCGGAATTTTCAAAAATGCCGACATCAAGAGCGAAGTTCGACCTTGCGAAACTGATTTTGCCGTCAAAAACCTTTGCACCTGACTTTGATCACAACCGAAATAAGAAAGAAATAGAAAAAGCGCGGCAATCGTTCCTGACCAAATCGTATATTTTTCGGTTAAATCGAAACTCGTTTCAATCGTTGTTAATTTTCCGAGCGAACCGGCAAGATGCAATCCGTCGGTTAAGCTAACGCCAGCCGGAAAATTAGATATGATTATAAAAAGACAAATGCCAAGCCCGAATAAGATGATGACCATCTGCTTAACATCTGTCCAAGTTACGGCTTGCACGCCGCCGACCATTGTATAAAAAGTCGTCGTCAAACCGATGGCAAAAATCGTGGCAATCTCGCTCCAACCCAAAACGATTGAAAGAATAACGGCAGGTGCGGCGATAATTACGCCACAGCCTAAGCCTCTCGAAATTAAAAAGAAAAAACTCGTCAGCGTCCGCGTTTTCAAATCGAAACGCTTTTCGAGATATTCATAGGCTGTAAAAACTTTGGCGCGATAGAAAAACGGCACGACCGTGATGCAAAGAATTATCATCGCCAGCGGCAAACCGTAATAAAACTGAATGAATCGCATTCCGTCCGAATAAGCCTGTCCGGTTGTCCCGATTAGCGTTATCGCGGACATTTGCGTTGCCATCACCGAAAGACCAACCGCCCACCACGGCAAACTTCGATTAGCAAGAAAATAGCCTTCGACATTGCCGCTGTTTTTGGTCATACGGATTCCGTCCCAAACGACATAAACCAAATAAGCAACAACGACCGTCCAATCTAATATTTGCATTTATTTTAACTGGCAAAATAGCGTGAAAAAGCCCAAAGTAGTGAAATAACCAAAATCGTCGTGATGATTAC
Source organism: Acidobacteriota bacterium (assembly GCA_031418635.1). Lineage (GTDB taxonomy): Bacteria > Acidobacteriota > Blastocatellia > Pyrinomonadales > Pyrinomonadaceae. The sequence goes on along the minus strand of JANOXW010000013.1, from coordinate 1,424 downwards.
GGCAAAATAAACTCGATACCACCAAGAATCAGGCAATTCTTCCGCTTCCGTTTTGTAATCAATTTCTTCAGGTTTCATATCATTCAGAAAGGCTTTAGGATTTGGCAATTGCCAAATCCTAAAGCCTTTTCGGGTCAGATTAGAACAAAAACTTGAAGCCGATTTGGAATTGACGGCTATCAAGCGATGTAACGGGACGAGTTTGAGCTGTCGGCAATGCACCTGTTACATTACCCAAAGCGTCCGTTGTTACCGTTAAATCATTGATTTGAAACACGCTGTTGATATTAAAAATATTGACAAATTCACCAAAAACTTCGAGTTTATATCGTTCAGTAAAATCAATAAAACGCGAATATCGTAAGTCAACATTAACCTGTTTTGGGGTTGTGCCTGAATTTCGACTAATTCCAACCGGATTATCTGAACCGACATTTCCGTCCAAATTAATATCCGCCACCGAACGAATGTTGAATCGTTCGCCGGTGTTAGCAGTCGCTATGATTCCGACCTGATTGTTATTGACCAAATAGCTTAACGTCTTATTTTCAAATTCAAACTGCGGACGACCGACAAAACTTGTTACAAATGTGTGTCGCTGATCTGCCAACGACGGACCAAAATCACGTCTGCGGTTTGTCGGGTCTTGCGAAACAAGATTTCCAACTTGCGTGGCGACTAAATTTTGTTCCGGCGCATCATCTTCAGATTTAGACAAGGTGTAATTAACGCTGAATTGATAACCCTTCGCAAGTCGTTTGTTTAATTGAAGCGTCAATGCGTTGTAATTAGAAGTTCCGACTGATTCCGCCACAAAAATATTGTTAAAGCGCGGATCAATCCTGGTTGTGGCATTAACCGTATTACTAAATATAGGTCTTCCATCTGCTAATGTTGAAGTCGGATTAATTCGGTTAATATTTCGATATATCGGAATATGCCGCCCGCTTGAATGGATGAATCCAGCCGTTATTGAAAGATTTTCTGCCAAAGCCTGCTCAATCTGGAAATTTGTATGAATCGCATACAAATTTTCAAAATCAGACGCAATCGTTTCGATACTTTGAACCGGTAAAGCCGCGCCTGTCGGCAACGATCCTAAAGTTGTCGGAAACGCCGGTGATCCGGCAGTTGTCGGTGCAAACGTAAAGTTAAAAAACCTTGGGCTGCCATTATTCAACAAACTGCGCTGATAGAAATCGAGATAAACCGTGTCATAATAAATTCCTGCACTTGCCCGAATCACGGTTGGCAAGCGACCTTCGCGTAAGCCATAGACGATTCCGAGACGCGGGGCAAAATTATTTTTATCAACATTAAAATTCTGTGAAACGGCAAACGGTGAAGCCGCGTCTGCTTCGGGAATTTTGTAGATGTCGTAGCGCAATCCGTAATTAACCTTTAATTTGCGCGTAACTTTCCAA
>JANOXW010000012.1:0-12118 GCA_031418635.1 Acidobacteriota bacterium | reverse complement strand
CCCCGAAAACACGGACGCGACAGTTGCTAGTTGAGCCGTGCTAACAGTTCCTTTGCCAGCATTTGCCTCTGTTTCATTTTTCCTCCAACGAATAAAATTGATTGGACCTTCCGGCTTGGTAATTTCAGTAATTTTTAGTTTTGTATTGCCGGTGTAGTAAGAATAAGATTTTCTTAAATCCAATTGGGCAATTATATTTACTAAATCAGAAGTTTTTAGTTTTGACATAGTTATAAATTACTTTACTTGATAGCTTTATTCAAACAATCTTCACACAAACAATTCTTAAAATCTTGCCGCAATTCCGCCAAAGTTTCTGCTTTCAATTCAACCTCGAAACACCAGCATTTGCCGACATTCGCGCCGCAGTTAAAATCTTTGCCGCACGATTCGCAGGTGATTTTATCGGAAATCTTTTCTGTGTTTTCGACAACCATTTAAATATAAAAATAGCACAAAAGTTCCGTCGTTTCTTAATCAACCGCTAAAACTTTTGTGCTTATTTACCGAAAATCTGTGATTTTTACCAATCGCACGAGTAAGCAATCATTGAAACTTTGGCGGTTTCAACCGCTTGTTTGCAACTAACGGCTAATCCGGCTTTGGTTTGCGGATTGGCGAGGGAATCTTTCCACCCTTTCTGAATAGCTTCAAATGATTTTTTGAAGCCAATTCGCTGGACTTCAGGAACTTCGCTATTGATACAGGCTTGGTATTTTTCAATGTATTCGTCGCATTCGGGAATACCGATTTTGTCGCCCGCTTCTACTTTGAGAGATTCGTGTGTTGGTTCCGTCGGCATAGCGTTGTCCGGCGCGGTATTTCCGCTGTTGGTCGCGGTTGGGGCTGAATTACAATTGGCAAATCCGAGTGTGCCGATTAGCAGAACGGCAATTAAAAGTGCATTTTTATTGAATCTAATCATTTTTTTATCCTCTCAAAATATATGGAATTTTAGACTTTTGCCGAAAAAGATTCTTCCAGTTTTACGATAGATTGAAAACTTGAAAAACTTTTTGCTGAAATAACAAAAGGCTAATAATAATGCCGTTCTATTTAGAAGGCAATACACTGGACTGTTTTTGTGATTTTTATGGCAAAATAATTTATAGTTTCGATTTTATAGTTTGGCGCATAAACTATAAACTATTGACAATTATAAAATGATTGAGATTGTAAATCGCCAACGCAAAATTAAAATTGATGCGAAAATCTTTCAGGATTTTGCCGAAAAAGCAAGAACTTTGATTCCCGAAGCAATCGGTAAAGCAGTCGTCATTGCATTTGTTTCCGACCGCAAAATGCGCGAACTAAACGGCACGTTTCGCGGAAAAAGTTTAACGACCGATGTTTTATCTTTTCCTTTTGAAGCAGATGAATTTGACCAAGATATGTTAGGCGATATTGCAATTTCACTCGAACAAGCCACAAGGCAGGCTAAAGAAAATAATTTAACTTTTTTAACCGAAATCAAACAGCTTATTTTACACGGCATTTTGCATTTGTGCGGTTATGACCACGAAACCGATAACGGCGAGATGAATAGTTTGGAAGTTCAACTTCGTGATAAACTTTTGATTGATTAACAAATATATGAACGAAACACAAAAACAAGCCGAGCCGTGCATTATGGTCATCTTCGGCGCAACCGGCGATTTGACCAAGCGCAAACTTTTTCCGGCACTTTATAATTTGGCAAAAGAGAAGTTTCTGCCCGAAAACTTTGCGATTGTCGGCGTTGGGCGACAAGAGATGGAAACCGAAGAATTTCGGCGAAAAACTATCAGCGAACTCAAGGAATTTGTCGGCGACGGAACGGATAAAAAACTGCTCCAATGGTTTAATGAACGCACATTTTATACGGGCGGCGATTTTGATGAAGACAAAAAATTGTTCAAAGACATCAAGAAATTGCTTGGCGATGTCAGCAAACAATTTAATATTCCGCCAAATTATTTTTATTATATGGCGACACCGCCGTCTCTTTTTGCCAATGTCGCCGAAAAAATTTCCGCCAACGGTTTAGGAAGCGAAGACGACGGATATTGGCGCCGGTTTATTTTTGAAAAACCTTTTGGGCGCGACCTCGAATCCGCCAAAAATCTCAACACCGAACTGCTGAAAATCTTAAAAGAAAATCAGATTTATCGGATTGACCATTATCTCGGCAAAGAAACTGTGCAGAATATCTTGGTTTTTCGTTTCGGTAACAGCATTTTTGAGCCGATTTGGAATCGGAATTTTATTGACCACGTTCAAATTACGGTGGCGGAACAACTCGGTGTGGAACAGCGCGGCGGCTATTACGAAAAAGCAGGCGCGTTGCGCGATATGATTCCGAATCATATTTTTCAACTGATAACGCTGACCGCGATGGAGCCGCCCGTTTCGTTTGAAGCCGACGCGGTGCGCGACGAACAGGCGAAAATTTTACAGGCGATTCAGCCGTTTTCGCCCGAAGATGTTCTGCACAAAACTGTGCGCGGACAATACGGCGCAGGCACGATAAACAATAAAAAAGTTGCGGCATATCGCAGTGAGGTAGATGTCGCGCCCGCTTCAAACACGGAAACTTTTGCCGCCCTGAAACTCTCGATTGATAATTGGCGTTGGGCGGACGTGCCGTTTTATGTCCGCACGGGCAAGCGTTTGCCCGAAAAACATACGACGATTAACATTCAATTCAAAAAAGCCCCGTTTGTTTTGTTTCGTGATACGCCGATTGAAAAATTAACGACTAACCGCATCGTCATTCACATTCAGCCCGACGAAGGCATCACGCTACATTTCGGCGCAAAAGTTCCGGGTCCGATTGTCAATATGGGCGCGGTTGATATGGATTTTAATTATCACGAACATTTCGGTGACACCGTTAGCACGGGTTACGAAAGGCTTCTCTATGATTGTATGATGGGCGACGCGACGCTTTTTCAACGCGCCGATATGGTCGAAGCGAGTTGGCGCATCGTGTCGCCGATTCTCGATGTTTGGCAAGCAATTCCGGCGCGTGATTTTCCAAATTACGAAGCCGGCAGTTGGAGTCCGAAAGATGCCGTCGAACTTCTCGCAAACGACGGGCGCAAATGGAGAAATTCGATTGATTAATTGATACGAATGCGACGCGGTTTTTGAATAATTCTTTGGACAACTGATGATTAACAATTTACTATTGGCGATTTACGATTTACCATTAAGAAAATATGGAAATTGAAATCGCCATCGCCATCGTTTTACTGTTCGCGCTTGTGTTTTTAGCGACGGTTGATATGGCGTTTTCTCAACTCAGCGATGTCAGTCTGCGCCGGCTGTCGTCGGATTTGGAAGAAAGTCCGCGCATCAAAACAACCGAATTTCTCCAACAGATTTTAGAAAATCGTCCGCGTTTTCGGTATGCGCTTTCCGCCGGAATTCAGATTTTGCTGATAGTTTTTTCGGTTCTCGTAACGATAATTGTTTCTCGTTTCAGCCCGACACATCTCGAATTATTACTTTATTCGCTGATTATCGGCTTATCTTTTTCGATCATTTTTCGGCAAATTCTGCCGCGTTTTATTACTTGGAAAAATCCCGAAACAAAACTGCTTTTTCTGCTTCCGTTTGTCCGCCCGCTTTATAATATTTTGCCGTTTCTGGCTGACCCGTTTGAGCCGTCTTTTCGCGGTAAAATCCAAGCCGCGCTGGAAAATTCGATTGTGCCGAATCAGCCGACCGAAGCGGAAAAAGAAGATTATGCCGACGACATTCAAGCGTTGCTGGAAATGGGCGAAGCCGAAGGCATTTTGGAAGAAAATGAACGTGAACTTATCGAAACGATGTTTGAATTCAGCGAAACCCGTGCCGGCGAGATTATGACTCCGCGCACGGAAATCGTCGCTTTGCCGATTAAATCAACCGTGCAAAATGCGCGTGATTTGATGATTGAAGAAAAATACTCGCGGCTGCCGGTTTATCGGGAAACGATTGATAACATCGAAGGCGTGATTTATGTCCGCGACCTACTCAATGCTTGGTCTGACGGGCAAGAAACGCAAACGATTGAAAATCTCCTTCGTTCGGCTTTTTTTGTTCCCGAAACCAAATCCGCCGCCGAATTACTGAAAAATATGCAACTCAGCCATATTCAAATTGCGATAGTCATTGACGAATATGGTGGTGTCGCGGGACTTGTTACGGTTGAAGATATTTTGGAAGAAATAGTCGGCGAAATCGAAGACGAAGATGAAGACGAAGAAATCATCGAAATTATCGAAGGCGAAGATAAAAGTTATTACGACGTTCTCGGTTCAACCGAAATCGGCAAAATCGAGCGTCTTTTTGATGTCGAAATTGAAGACGACGACTTTACGACCATTGCCGGACTCGTTACGAGTGAAGCCGGTTACGTTCCCAAAATCGGGGAAACGCTCAACTTTCGCGGGCTTGACGTAGAAATTTTAAACGCCGATGAAAAGAAAATAACGCTATTACGATTGAAAAAATCAAATGATGAAGCAGAGGTGGGAACAATATAAAAAAATCTTTTAATAGAGCGATTGAAATTTTGTTACCAATCCGAAAACGATTGACATAGATTTTCGCCAAAATATTTATTGGTGTGGGACATTTATTTCGACGCGGCGGTCGTCCTTCATCAATGAAGCAGAATTACCGATCACTTTGAGAATTGTCGCTATCGCATTGCGATAACCTGCGGCACCGTAGCTTACGCCATCGTTGAATGCCGTCCGACCACCGCGCACGAAATTTAGCATTCGGTTTATGCCCCAAGCATCAATTCCTTTATTGATCAATCCAACTACCGTCGGGAGAGATTCGAGCGGATCCAACTGATGAATATCGCCTACAAATCCTAACTCGTTAATCATATCCTCGCTTAGATTGAAGATGCTGGCATTTGCGGACTTATCTGTGTTTTTGTCCTTGGTTGTGTCGCGTTCGCTCGGCGACATAGTGTTTGTTTCGATCATCGCCATCGCCATCATAAGAACTTGCCGTTCTTCACGAATTGCACAAACATCAAATGCTTTGAGAAGCCGTTCTTTGTTGTTTCTTAGGGCAGAACCGTAGGACGTAATTTTGTAATCGCAGTTTGCCATCATATCGGGGAGCAGAAGTTTCCAGTAATCAGCCATATTTCAACCTCCTTTTTAGCTTCGACAAGGTAAATAATGAGCAAGTCTAGCTTTCTATCCTAGTGAATTTTAATTTCTTATGCTGAATTTTATACAACTCTTTATTGATAAAAGTCAACATTCATTTGGCTTTTCTGAAAACTTTTTACATATACAATACAAAAAAGTTTGGTGAAATCTTTGTTTGAGGCAATTTTTTTGATATAAATAATCATATAAGTTCCCATTGGAATCAGGTTAAAGAAAATTTAGCCATAGACATAATAAGGAGTAAAAAATGAGCATTAGATTAGGCGACACAGCACCGGATTTTACGGCGCAAACAACTGAAGGAGAAATAAATTTCCACGAATGGATTGGCAGTGATTGGGCGGTTTTGTTTTCGCATCCGAAGGATTATACGCCCGTTTGCACGACCGAACTCGGAATGGCGGCGAAACTTAAACCCGAATTTGATAAAAGAAATACAAAAATTATCGGGTTGAGTGTTGACCCGCTTGATTCGCACGAAGGTTGGGCAAAGGACATCGAAGAAACACAGGGCGCAAAGGTCAATTTCCCGATGATTGCCGACAGCGACCGCAAAGTTGCCGACCTTTACGATATGATTCATCCGAACGCCAACGACACTTTTACAGTGCGTTCGGTTTTCGTGATTGACCCGAATAAGAAAGTTAAATTAACACTTACTTATCCGGCAAGCACGGGCAGAAATTTTGACGAATTGCTGCGCGTCATTGATTCGCTTCAACTGACCGCCGATTACAGCGTCGCCACGCCCGTTAATTGGAAAGACGGCGACGATTGCATTATCATTCCGTCGGTTTCGGACGAAGATGCAAAAGAAAAATTTCCCGCTGGTTTTACCACCGTCAAACCATATTTGCGGACAACCCCGCAACCGAACAAAATAGACAAGTAAGCAGTAAAATCGAGCCACATCGCAAATATCCCGATGTCTAAAAACCTTTATTTACAAGGTTTTAGACATCGGGATATTTTTTTGACAACCTCAAATTAACGGTTTGTATCATATTTATAAGTTCAAACTCAGCGGAAAGCAATGCTTTTTGCGACAAATTTGCACTTAAAATTTAGATAGAGGAGAACAGACAATAGACATCTTTAAAGTGAACCCAATTGTCTGGTTCTTCCGAACTTTTGGTGCAACCTACAAAAACTATGGTAAAATGGCATTTAAAGGCATTTAGAAGATTTTGGCGACAAACTTCTAAATTCAGTCATCAATTGGATTATAGGGATCAACATAAGCCTTGTTTAACGAGCTTAAACAAGCCTGCAAAATCTCGCAGTATTTTTATGACTTTTTTCCTAAACTTGCACTGAAAGTTCGGAAGAACCAAATTTTGGGGTTCATTATATTTAATTTCTCACGTTCCGCCCAATCCACATAATCTGCCACATCTTTATACAAAACACCTTGATTGCCCTTGAGCAAAATCACATAATCGGCTTCTTTTTTGACTATTTCTTTGACTATTTCCCTCTGACACCCATCGCATCTATCGTCACGATACAGACTTCTAAATCCAAAATCCTCAATAATTTCGGAATTGCACCTTTGCCAAGACTTACGGCTGAATTTATCCAACTCACAAATACTTCCTTTAACTCGATTGTTTCTAACAAGATACATACTTGCCGAAATGTATCGTGGCTGGAAATCCCGTTCTCCAACTCTAAAAACGAAGCAAACCGTTCTCGCTTCGCTTCACCAAATTCTTCAATCTCCATCCAATGCTCCGTCCCACAAATAACCGCACAAATGGAAATCACCAAAATATCAAACAACGAATGAAACTTCTGATGCTGGCGTCGTGGATCATCAATTTCTGTTAAACTCTCAAATAATACTTCTGCCTTTAATTTATCCATCTACTCAAATTAACCGAGTAGCTTTTTTCAGAAAAGTGGTGCGTTTGCCCTAGACTGTCGCTTTTTTCCCTTGCCTAAAATATAAAAGATAGGCATACTTACAAAAGTTTTGCTCTCAGGTATCTCTGGTAGATGCGCCCGTTCATAGTGAGATGGCGACGATTTCGGTGCGGTCGAGAGTTTGGTTCACAGTTTAAGAAGCAGTTTGGTTTTACCGCGGAAAAGTCGGGCGCGTCGCAATCTGGGTAAAAAAAAGTTATTTTAGAAGTTTTCCTTCTCGGTAAATTTTGAGCCTGCCTTTGCTTCATTTCAAATAGGAAAAGATAGAGAAAAATAATGAGTACGAAACTTTATGTCGGAAACTTGTCGTTTGGTGTTACCAGCGACGATTTACAAGAGCATTTTGCTCAGGCAGGAACGGTTGAATCAGCCAAAGTAGTTGAAGACCGCGACACAGGACGCTCACGCGGTTTCGGATTTGTCGAGATGTCAAGTTCGGATGAAGCACAAGCGGCGATTGAACAATTTAACGGACAGGATTTAGACGGACGCAGCCTTGTCGTCAACGAAGCGCGTCCGCGTGAAGAAGGCGGTGGCGGACGCGGCGGACGCGGTGGCGGCGGCGGCGGACGCGGTGGTTACGGCGGCGGTGGACGCGGCGGTGGTGGCGGCGGCGGTGGCAGTCGCGGTGGCGGCGACAAAGGCGGCGGCGGTTATTCGCGCTGGTAAAAACCTGTTTTTATTAAAATTAAAAGGCAAAGGCGCAAGAGAAATTTTCTCAAATGCCTTTGCCTTTTTTTTCAAAAGAACTATATTAAATTACGTTCTAAAACATAAACTTTTTGCTATAAAACGAAAGTTTGGTATGGAATAATTTTTTCTGAAACAGACATATATCTAACAAATTAGAAACAAAAATTTGCTATGATCAACTGTTTCTTACCAAATATCTGTTTGCAAGCAAGCGACGCTTCGATGCGTAACTTTGGAAAATCAGATTCAGAACCTACTTTATGCGAGAAATCCAATTTCAAACCGAGGTTGTTGCCAATCTACAAACGGCTAAAATGTTTGATAGTTCCGTGCGTCTATCTTTTAATCATCAAATTTATGGCGAGAAAATGTCGCACGGAAAATATATGACGCGGTTTGCCGAAACTTCGGAAGAAATAACGGCGGCTTTTCGTCTTCAATACGAGGTTTTCAATCTTGAACTAAATGTTGATTTTATTGCGCCGACACTCAATCTTTCGGCAGGCGGTTTGTTGACGACAAACTGTTTGTATTTGCTCGTTATTGAACAACCAACGGAAAAAATAGTCGGAACTTATCGGATAAGTTCGCTTGAAATGGCTAAACATATTGATGGATTTTCTTCGTCAGGAGAGTTTCAACTAGAAGAATTGCCGACGGAATTTCTGGCTCAATCAATCGAGATTAGTCGGCTTTGTATTTCACCCGAACACCGCAACAAACAGGTGCTTTTTTTGCTGTGGAAAGGTCTGGCAACTTATCTGACACAAATGCAGAAACGCTATGCGTTTGGATGTTGTTCGATTTTTTCGCAAGATTACGGCGATGCAGTCAAAGCCTTGCATCAACTAGAAAACGCCGGTCATTTTCACGAAAAATTACGAGTTTCGGCGTGTCAGGAATTTATGTTCACCGTCGAAGAAAAGAGGATTTCCGATAGTGCGGAAGAACTAAAATTGCCCAAACTTTTCGACACTTATTTGCGCTTAGGCGCGAAGGTTTGCAGTCAACCGGCGATTGACCGCAGTTTCAAAACCATTGATTTTTTTATGATTTTCGATGTCGAAGCAATGCCGGAAAAATACTACAAACTGTTTTTTGCCTGATTCACAAATCTTTTTAATGAAATGTTCGTTCCGTCAAAGTCAATCCGTTTGCTTCGTCAAATAACACAACGCTTGAGCAACGAGTTCCATAAACGGGAGTTTCGATAAATATCGGCGAGAGTATTTTTTCATATTCTACGCCAACGCCCGTGTCGGGTAAGTCTTGTTCGCGTGCCGGAGTTTTGTCTTGCAGAATTGTAAAAAATTGTTCCGTCTGAATTTCTTGCTTACTTGCTAAAATTGCAGACAAATCGGATTTCGCTTTGCTTACCTTTTGCCAAGGCGTGTCCAATAGATGATTGCTCAAACCATAAATTCCTGCGTCGAGAATTTTTATTTTCTCTTCACGATTTGAGAAATAACCGAGTTCGCTTGTTTCTTCGGAAAAAGTTCCGACCAATAGATTAAAGCCCGAAAATTTGGTCGAGTCAGATTTTACACTTTCCAAATAATCATCTACCGACGCGTTACTTTTTAGAAAATCACTGACCAGATTGCCTCTCGAAAAAGTTCCGCGTTTTGCGCCGACTTCCCGATAATTAGTAACGGCGGCAAAACGCCCGCTGTGAGTGATGCCCAACCAAGTTCCGCCACCGACCAAATCTCTGCCAGCGTAAATGTCCGGCGCATCTGTCCAATAATGCAAGGATTCGGTTGGACGATTGTAAAATTCATCGCGGTTTGCCAGCAGTAGAAAAGGATATTTCGGATGTAACTTGTAAGCAAAAACGATTAGACACATTTGATTAAACGGCAAAAAAACACCGACAGTTTAACGAAATCAGCGTTTTTAATGTTATAAAATATGAAATTATTTTAAGAATTAGCAAAGAAATTCCCGACAAACGGAATATCGTGGCGATGAATAAAAAGGATCGCAGCACTCAGAATAAAGACCGTTACAGCTAAACCGAACAATAAACCTCCATCGCCTTTGACCACGATTCCAAGCATCGTTAAATGGCTGAGAATCGCGCCGGTAACGGTTGCCAACGCTATTAACGCGCCCAACCAAGCCGTGCCGGGAATTAGTAAAAGAATTGAAGCGATTAGTTCTACCATGCCCGAACCGATACGCCCGACAGCTTCATAATCGCCCATCAGCTTTGTAAAAATATACTTCGATTCTTCCGCGCCGGTGAACTTAAAAAACAAAGTCTGCACCAAAATTATTGCTACTATTATCCGAAAAATCCAACTCAATACAACCATATTATTTCTCCAATTTATCCCTAACTTTTTCGTGTAGTTCGTGTTTTTCGCGGTCAAAAAAATGAATTATAGATTTTTAGTTTGCCGACATACTTTTTTTGCGCGTTTTCTCTTTTTCCCAAAACTCCAAAGTCGAAGGCGAAACTCCAAATTCTTTGTCAACCTTAATTCCATGCCCGCTAAGTTTCGCGGCAATAAGCGCGTAATGATGCAAAGTGTGGCTTTGCAAGAATTCGATTTCGCGCAAAACGCTGGAAATGCACCAACTTGCTTCTCCGTTCATATTTTCGTCTGTTTCCAAACTCACCAAAACCTGTTTGTTAGCAATATTCGGCGGCAAATCGTTTAATTCATTGACGACTGCTTTAAGCCGCGCAATCGCATAATCGCTTCTTTGCTCGATATTTATATCTCTTTCGCGCCGATTATAATCAATTTTCCCAACATTGACACCATTCAAAAAATTGCCGGCAAAATCAATCGTGTGCCGAAAATGACTGCCGATACTGCCGCGGTCAAATTCTCCTTGATATGTATAAACTGCATCGTTCAAATTTTGAACCAAAGCAATACCTTGATTCAGAATGTGAACATATCGTTCAACCAAATAATTTGTGGATGATTTCTCGATGTTTGCGTCTTTCAAAATAATTTTCCCTTTATCGAATACTTTCTATTGTTTCTTTAATTCCCTTTCTATCTTGTTCTATTCCATTTTTGAAACAGATTTTTCCGTCTGCCAAAGGCGATACGCTTCGGAACGCGACAACCCGAACTCCTTCGCCGCCTTTTTGAGCGCGATTTTGCGATCTATTCCTTCTGCTTCCAATTCACCGACGCGAGAAACAACACTTTTTGAACCTTGAACCTTGAACCTTGAACCTTGAACCTCGCCGCGGTCAATGACTAGCACAATCTCGCCTTTGACGGTTATTTGCGAAAATTTTTCGGCTAATTCTTCCAGCGTTCCAAGTATGATTTCTTCGTGAAGTTTGGTAATTTCGCGGACAACAGCGGCTTTCCGATTTCCTAAAATATCTAAACAATCCGCTAAACTTCTTGCAAGACGATGCGGCGTTTCGTAGAACAGAAGTGTTGCGGGAATTTCCTTAACTTCTTGAAGTCGCTTGCGTCTTTCATTTTTTTTTGACGGCAGAAAACCGCCGAAAAATATAGAATCAGTTGGCAAACCTGAAACAACAAGGGCGTTGACAAAAGCTACTGCGCCCGGAATTGATGTTACCGTTGCGCCGATTTCGTGCGCTTTCTGCACGACGCGCAACGCCGGATCGCAAATCGCGGGCGTTCCCGCATCCGACACAACGGCGATTGATTTTCCTTGTTTGAGTAGTTCGGCAAATTCTTCGGTTCGTGCCTGTTCGTTGTGTTCGTGGTAGCTGACGAGTCGTTTTTTGATGCTGAAATGAGCCAGCAATTTTCCCGTGTGGCGCGTGTCTTCGCAGGCGACAAGGTCAACTGCTTGGAATGTTTCGAGAGCGCGTTGGGAAATGTCGGCGAGATTTCCGATTGGCGTAGCGACGAGATAAAGTGTTCCGTGCATTTTTCCTTGTTATTCAAAAATAAAAGACGGCGTAAGTTTAACATACGCCGTCTTCTTTCCTAAACAATTTGAAAATTACTAAACTCTGCCGGTTTTATGCGGACAACTTTCTTTTTCCGTCGGCGCGGCGATTTTTACGGTTTCGACAACTTCCGCCGTTTGCGGTTGAAACTCTATTTTTCGGGCTTTGTCAAAAATCTGCACCGAATACGCACAACAATCCAAAATCGGCGATTCAGCTATAAAAGATTTCCGAAGGTCTTTTTCAGAAGATTTCGCACAATTACTTTTTTTGGCAAGCGGACAAACTATCGTTTCCGCCTGTGCCATCGGCACATTGCAACAAAGAACCAAAACGATGCCGCTTAACCAAACAGCAAGCGCAACGGTAAAAATTCGTTTTGTGTTCTGCCAAAATTTCATTAAATAAAGTCTGTCAGAGTAAAATTAGAAATTCG
>JANOXW010000011.1:0-1736 GCA_031418635.1 Acidobacteriota bacterium | reverse complement strand
CGAATGAGAAAATGATAGCGGGAACGGAAATCGTTTCAATCAATGGCGAATCAGTTACAAAAATTATTGAAAAACAACTTCCTTTGATGTTTTCAAACGGACAAAACGTGAGTTTCAAAATCGGTAATTTGGAAAATTATTATCAGTTTCATTACCTTTATCAAATGATGAATCGCAATGTCGAGAGTTTCAAAATCGAAGCAATTCCATTTGGAACAAAGAAAAAGCAGACGTTTGAAGTTGATGGCGAACTTCCCGCGACGATTTCCGAACGCTACGAAAAAATCACGGGCAAAGGCATCAGCAAATACGAAAATCTATTGCAATATCGCGTTGTTGATGAGAAAAACAAATCGCTTATCTGAAACTCGGCTCGTTTTACAAAGGTTTGGCAGATAATTACGAACAATTTTTAGATAAAACTTTTACCGAAATCAAACAAAACGGAATCAAACATTTAATCGTTGACGTGCGCCAAAATGAAGGCGGCGGCGATGGTTATTGGCAGATGGCTTACGTTTATACGACGGGAAATTCGCTGAACGATGGAACGGGTGGTCTGCCATTTGTGAAAAGCGACAAATTTTCGTTCTTTAAATATGTCGAAAATCCTTCGCTCGAATTAATGGCTTTTGCCAATAATCCTTACGCAATTATTGATAAAACGGCTGACGGACGTTTTTGTTTGAAGCCGCAATTTACCAAAGAAGACACGAAACCTTTTCTCGCACCCGCAAATGCGTTCACGGAAAAACTCTACGTTTTGCAGGACGGACTGACATTTTCCGCCGGCATCGCGTATGTTACGAGCGTAAATTACAATCTTCGCAAACAAAATCGCTTCGTCAAATTTATCGGCGATGAACCCGGCGATGATTTGAATTCTGGTGTCGGAAGCGGTGGCAGTTCGGCGAACTTACGTCTGCCGAACAGTAAGATCAGCGTCAATATTCCGCTGCTCGGCGGCGGCGATTTGCCTTATTCAAACAAGGAAAAAATCGTTATTCCCGATTACAAAGTCGTCCCGACCGCAAAAGATTTGGTCAGCGGTGCGGATGTTGAATTAAATTTTACCGTTGATTTGATTAAGAAAATGTTCTTGAAATAAATATTTCGACTCAAATTATTACAATTTCGCTTCAAATCGTAATTTGAGGCGATTTTTATTTGGTGAAAATATAATTTTGAAATGGTTTTACACAAATTATTTCAAGAGGAATCAAATGAACAAATTATTTTTTACGGCAATTTTTTGCTTAACAGTTTTATCGGTTGATGCTTTCGCACAAAGCAAATCTTTTTTTCAAACCGTCGCGGGAAATTGGGAAGGCACGCTTGAATATCTCGATTATTCGGAAAATAAGCGTGTCAAACTCAAAACTTATTTGATGATTACGCCATCAGCAGACGGCAATTCCGCCGAAATTGTTACGGTTTATGACGATTTTGGCAGAATTATCAAAAACACAGCAACATACAAAATTGATGTGGCGGCGAAAAAATATGTCGCGGGCGATTTTGAATATAAAATTGACACGATTGAAGCGGGAAAAATCGTGCTTCTTGGCGAAGGACAAGACGGTGAAAAGGTTGAATCGATTCGGGAAACGATTACTTTTAACGCAAATTCGTTGAATTATCTAAAAGAAACGCGCACACCTTGGCAATTTCGCAATCAGATGGTTTTCAAACGTACGAATGAAAATGTTTTGGCGAAGAAAACTTGGCAAACGGCA
>JANOXW010000010.1:0-2677 GCA_031418635.1 Acidobacteriota bacterium | reverse complement strand
GCGGCATAAAACTCACACGCTGTTTGATGCGCCGTTATCCAATCGCCGTAAAACATCTCCGTCGCTTCGCCGCTTTCGTTGACAATCGTATTAACCGAAAATGTCGGCGGAAGTTTCTTGACGACGCTCATAAACGCTTCGTGAACAGCATTTCCGTCGAGAACTCCCGTATCAACGCCATCGCGTCGTGATTTTGTTTCGCAATTAAAAGCAAGACGATGCGTTTCGGCAATCGTTCGACTTCCGGCTAAACCCGGACAAATCAATTTGCGTCCGCCTGTAAATCCGGCGAAATAATGAAACGAAATGCCTCCGATAATAATAACGTGGTCGTGTTCAATAAGAGCGCGATTTAGTTCAATCGGAATGTTATTTTCAGTTTCGCCAAGCCGCACAATCTGCGCTAAATCGCGGGCGTTGTGATTCAGAGTCTTGATGCGTTGCGCGATAAACGGCGTGAGAATCGTCTCTTTTTCGGCTTCGGTAACGTGGCGATGAATGCCCGTCGCAAAGATTATCCGAATGTCAAACGGCATCGTCCCATTGGCAATCAGACGACGCACCAGCAAATTTATCATCTGCCCACTTGCCGTCTGTCGCGTCGCATCAGGAACGACGATTAAAACGCTATTTCCTTGTTTGATAACATCTTCCAGCGGCTTCGAGGCTTGCGGATTATCAAACTTCGCATTAACATCCGCATCCGAAAGCAGTGCAGATTGATTCTCGTTTCGCAAAACATCAAAGCGGTTCTCATCATAATCAAGCGAGATTAGCGATTTTCCATATTTGAGTTCAATATTTGGCATAAAACTTTATAATTTACGAGGCAAAATGTCTGAATTTGGACTTTGCAATCGCTATCGCTGACCTTGCAATCGCTATCGCTGACTTTGCAATCGTGATTCTTGACGTTGAAATTATGATTGCAGACATTGAAATCGTGATTCCTGACGTTGGAATTACGATTTCTGACTCAAATTGCACGATACTTTAAAGTGAAATCACAAGTTTTTACTTGAATTTCGTAAAACTTGACTCAGAAATTACAAATTTTCTTTAAAGTTGTCTGATACTCGACGGCAATTTTTGATTACTAACCATAGACAGAAAGTTTTTTCATCTTGTCATCGGGATTTTTGCTTCTGAATCAAAGCAATTTGTGCCGGAAAAGCAATAATGCGCGTCGGAGTTTTCATCGTCGGGCGTTTCCATTTGGATTGTCAAATGATCAATGCCGAATTCGTCGTGCAGTTTTGCTCTGACTTCTTGCAAAAGCGCGGTTTGTAAAACATTTTTGCCGTGAACGATGTGAACGCTCAGGGCTTCCATTCCCGAAGTTATCGTCCAAACGTGAAGGTCGTGGACGTTTTCGACATTTTCCATCCGCAATATCGTTTCTTCGACGGCTTTTAGATTGATATGTGCGGGCGTGCCTTCGAGTAAGACGTTGACCGAAACTCTAATCAAATTCCACGCGCCGAAGATGATAATCAAACTGATTAAAATACTAATCGCGGCATCAGCCCACATCCAACCTAACGTGAGAATCAAAATTCCCGCGCCGATTGCCGCCAAAGAACCGAGCAAATCACCTATAACGTGCAGCCACGCACCACGCAAATTGAGGTCGTGCGCGTGATCGCCGTGCAGTAAAGACGCGGCAATGGCATTGACGACTAATCCGCCGACGGCAACGACGGTCAACTCGAAACCTTTGACATCCGGCGGTGCATTCCAACGCTGATACGCTTCGTAAATCACCCACAATGACAGCAAAACCAGCGCGATGCCGTTGACAAACGCGGCGAGTATTTCGTAACGATAATAACCGAAGGTCTTTTTCGCCGTCGCTGGACGCGAGGCAAACCAAATCGCGCCCAAAGTTAAAGATAATGCGCCGACATCCGTCAGCATGTGTCCCGCGTCGGCAAGCAACGCCAACGAATTTGCCCACCATCCGCCAACCGCTTCCGCCAACATATAAACAAACGTCAACCCAAGCGCGAGTTTCAATTTAGATATGCTCCGCGCATCGCGTCGTGTGTCTGAATGTGTGTGTGTTGGGTTCAAAGTTCCAAATTATAAATTATAAATTCCAAATTCCGAGTTCCAAACTCCAAGTTCTAAGATTACATCTTTTGATTTGGAATTTAGAACTTGGAATTTGGAATTAGTTTTGTCGAATGGCTTTGGCAGTGTTTAGGTTTAGCCGGTAACTGCTCCGATTTCCCTTTTCGTCGCTGATGCCGACGACGATTTCTGCGCTGTTGACGGCGATTTGCAGACGAAACGAACCGTCGCCGGTGGCAAATGTTTCGCGTTCCGCTACGCCGACAACCGCGCCTGATTGGGTTTTGCCCGTAATGAGGAAAATGTTGCCGCCGACTTTTTCAACCGCCCAATCAGTTACGCTAATCGGTTCATTGGTAGATTGTTTGACAATCGAAAACTTGCTCAAATCGCTCCAATCGCTGATTTGTCCCGACACCGCGCTTGCCCGAATACGCCAATAATAAGTTCCCGGCATCAAGTTTCCGAGCGTAAAATTCGGACTCGTCAAAGCATCACGTTCCAAAACCAGCGCATCAGGCACGAAGAACGGCGACCGCGCTATTTGCAAATGAAATGCTGCCAGCGCAACCGAATCAGCCTTTTGCCAGCGAAACGAAACATC
>JANOXW010000009.1:0-8066 GCA_031418635.1 Acidobacteriota bacterium | reverse complement strand
CAGCCGCATTACGCGCTCAAGTTGTGTGCTGACCGTCGCCAATATTTTCCCTTTGGTCATCGAAGTCGTCATATTTTGACGGTCAATCACCGATTCTAAGGCGCGTTTGACCAAATCATTGCCCGGATAACAATCGCCGCCAACATCTGCGCCGCCGATGCGATGATGCGGCAAATATTCTTTATTGCCGTTGATGCCGACCAAATTTTTGAGCGCGTTGGTAATGCCCGCTTTTTTGTGCGTTTTGAGTTTCGGCAGATTTATCACGACATCAGCCTCGATGACACGGCGCGAAACGAGATATTGATGATTGCCGGGCGAATGCGTTTTCGCCATCAAACGCGGATCATAACTTGTTACGCGAAGCGAATTTGTATCGTCGGTAAGCGGTTCAATTAAACTGTCTTTGCCCAAATTGTAAAGCACGAAATTTTCTTCCGGTTGAACATTTTCATCTGCGACGCGCACGCCTTTGACAATCGCGCAAGTTGTGCGTCGAAAATCTTGAATTCCTTTGAAACGCGTATCTGTCTTTTGCAATTCCGCTGACCATTTATCGAGTTCGGTAACGCGCAGAAGTTTCGTAAAATCGCAACTCTGAATCGGCGCGTCGCCAACCAAAACTTCCGCCGGATTTGCCTTTAAAACTTCCGCCACAACTGCCTTAATTAAAGACGGATGCGTAACCAACGGCAACATTCCGCCAGTTCCTTGATTGGCGTGAAGAACCAGATTCGGCTTGATTAAAACTCGTGTGCCTTCGGCAATAACTTTCCCGAAACAGCCGCGTGTTTCATCAGCCCAACCGAGATTTTTCGCGTTGTTCCGAATCGCCTGCCAAATTTCGTTTTCACCATCGGTTGTTGGATATTCTGCCGAAAGTTTAACGGCAGAAACCCGCGAGTCTTTGATAGTTTGTTGCAAATCTTTTTTCATCTTTTTACCTTTGACACAACAGGTCGCCATTTATTTGCTTTGGTGCGCGGAATCGTTTCCACTTGTTTTAGATTAACCGCTAAACCTTCGAGATTTGCCATAATTGTTTTTGTAATTGCGGCTTTGTCTTCCGCGCCGAAGCCGTTTTTCGCCACAATTTGCAGCTCGACGCTGTAATCTTCGGCTTGAATAAGCATAAATTCGCGCACCGGAAAATCTTTCATCAAATGCGGCAGTTCGATGCCGTGAATTTGTCTGCCGTCGGGAAGCCAAATTCTATCAAGTTCGCGCCCGACAACTTCGTTCAAATAAAATGTCGGCTGTCCGGTTTTGCTTTTAGTAGGGAATTTCCCGATGTCGCCCGTGCGATAGCGAATCATTGGCATTCCGTCAGCGTGAAGTTTAGTTACTAAAATAGGTGAATTTTCTTCGTCGGTCTCCGGTTCAACCAACGCCCATGCCCAATCTATCTCAAAGTCGAGATTTTTGTTTAGATTTGTTTGAATCGCCACGCCGCCGAAATCGCGTCCGCCATAGCGTTCATAAACCGGCTTGCCGAAAACTTTTTCAATGGCTTGACGATGTTCGGGAAATAATTTTTCTGCGCCCGTGACGAAACAAGTTCGCGGATAATTTTTCGCCTCGATTCCTTTTTCTTGCAGGTATTCGGCAAAATGTCCAAGCGCGGAAGCGTAGGCGACGATGCAATCAGGTGACCATTTTTCAAACTCGGCGTGATATTTTTCAAAGATTTCGGACGAAAGCCGGAAACAATCAAAGTAACGAACATTGGTAACGAATGAACGCACTCGTTCCCAAAAATTGTCAGCGGCTTTTGGGTCAAGATGATGTCCCCAAAAATACGCGGTTTTTGCGCCCGTCGGAATACCGATTTTTGAACATGAAAAATCAATCGCGCTTTCCGCCCAACCGCGTTCTTCTGCGCCCAACCAAATTTCCGTCGGCGTTCCAGTCGAACCGCCGCTTGCGTCTTTTAATAATTGGTTGCGCGGAATAACCTTCGAGATTAAATCTTCGCCCGCGTTGGCGATGTCTTCACGCTCTAAAATCGGTAGTTTGGCAAAATCTTCAAAGCTAAAATCAGATTTTGCATCAAAGCCGATTACTTGAAAAAATTTTTGATAATAATCGGTTTCCATCGCCGCTCGCCGCACCGAAAATCTTAGCTGTTTTAATATCCAATCGCGTTTTTGTTCTTCGTTCCAACTCTTTGCTTCACGCCGAAACTGCAAACCTGCTTGATAAAACTGAAAAATCGGATGCATATCGCTTCGCCAACTACGTCGCAGATGCGAAAGCGGAATGAAGATTTTTTGCGTTAAGAATCTGCTCATGTTTTTAATCTTGTGTTGTCAGTTGCGATGTTTCAGCTATCGAATCAGCCAATCTGTTGCCTGAGTTTCTTTTTAATCTTTTGGTTAAATTACTCAAAAAGTTTTTGACAAAAGTTTTTTCGTCATCGGAAATCACCTGCAAATAGTTTGCCAAAACCACATACACGATGGCAAATAAAATTCCTGAACTCGCCAAAACAATCACGCCGGCTAAAGAATCAGTTAAATTTTGTTTGAGCGTCAACGACAGATTTTCGGTTATCCAATCTGCCCCTGATGTTGCAAATTGGCGAAATTCCCACCGAAATAAAAATGTTACGATTCCCGCGATTAAAGCGGCAAAGGCAATCTTGCCAACATTTTTCAACAAAACTGCATCCTTCCAAGTTGCACCGATGGTCGTCCAAGCCTTGTATGCCGCAATGATTCTTTCGACAATCGCCGTTGCGACGACAATCGCAATCATTCCTCGCAAATTAAAATAGTTGATGCCCAACCAAAGCGTCGTGAATAAACAAATAACGATAAAAATTCTAATCTTTAAGATAAATCGTCCGAGATGTTCAAATGCCCGCACAATCGGATCGGTTATCCACACATAAAAAAGTAGTAGCGTGATATTGATGAGAAAAATTGGCACGCTTTCGAGATAATTTTTAGTAAAAAGCGTTGTAATTAAATCTTCGGCAACAACCAAAAAATAAGCATAGACCGGAAAATAAACGAGTGCTAATTTTTCGCTTGCCCGCGCCGCAAGTTCAATCATTTCGCGCTTTTTGTCTTGCATTTGCAGTTGGCTCATTCGCGGAAGCAAAACCGCCGCGATTGATTCGTAAAGCATTCCTAAAAGAGGAAGTTCAAAACAACCAACCGCGTAAATCGCCATTTCCGCCGAAGAAAAACGGTAGCCAATGAAGTAATTATGTCCTTCGCTTTGCAAAAACCATAAAATCGCGGCAAAACCGAACGGAAGAGCATATTTGAGATGTGCGCCGAACACTTTCCAATCGAAACTATGCCAAAAACCTTTGAATCTCGAATTAAGATAAATAAATAAAATTATCGTCTGAACTAAGGCTTGAAAAGTTGCGGCGTTGAGAAGCGCATCAACCGTGCCGAAAATCAAAACCGCCGAAACCATCAGCACCATTTTTGTCAATTGTGAAAAAATGATAAAAGTCGTGGCAATGCGCGGTTCTTGATTGGCAATGGCGACCACTTCTAGAAACGCTGAAAAAATCCATAACCAAATAACCAAGCCGATATGCGGTGCAAGTCGTGTCATTTCCGCATCTCGAAACAGATTTCCTAAAAATTGCGGATATAGAAAAAGCATCAAACACGCCAAACCGCCGATTAGGAAATTAAACAGTAAAATGTTGGCGATATAAAACGGACGACGCTCCGTTTCGCGGGAGAGAAAATAAAATGCGCTCATACTTATACCCAACGGCAAAATACTGCTTGCATTTGTAATCACAAGAAAAACCTGTTTATAGATTCCCGCTTCCGATTGTGTCAAACGGCGATAGATAAACAATGGAAGCAAAAAACTTAGCACAAAGCCGACGGTTTTCGCAGACATCAGCCACGCGCTTTGTGATTTTAATGATGGCAGTTTTTGGGTTTGCTCTTCCACTTTTTATTTCTGTAAATTATTGGGGACGATAAAAGAAAATTCCGCCGGACGCAATTTCTTGAACAAATGCAAAGTCAGTTTTGGCGAAAACCGCAAAAGTCCGGCAATGATAGTAAATTTCGGTTTTTTATAATACTTATTCGCTTCGGTGATATGCTTTTCCGCTTGCTTAAAATCACCGGTTGCTAAACACGATTTACATTTTTCCATTTCAAGGCTGGCTTCGTAAATTGCCCTTCGTTTTTCCCAGATAATCTGTTCGGTTTTACTTAGTTCATATTTCAAACGAATAACATCCAAAGCATAAATCTCACGTTTCGCGCGTTCAACATTAGTTCCTGAAAGGCTGTTCGGGCGCATCCGATATTTTAACAAAACGGTGCGTTGATAGCCGATTCTCACGCCGTTTTTCGCCAATCGAAACCACAAATCGAAATCTTCCATTCCTCTTAGTTCTTTGTCGAACATACCGAGTTCGATGACCAAATCTTTTTTGAGAATCGTTCCCGAAGTTATTACATTGCAATCAGTAGAAATTAAACTTATCGGTGTAACTTCGCCGCTTGAAGGTGCGGTTTGCATATAGGTTTTTCCGGCAAAAAGCAATTCTCCAAAAATCAGCGCGTCGCAATAAATCATCTCGAAATTATTTTTTTCGAGATGATTTAATTGAGTTCCAAGAAAATCGGGAAGCCAAATATCGTCGCCGTCGAGAAACGCCAAAAATTCGCCACGCGCCAAACATATCGCCGCATTTCGCGCTTCGGACGCGCCTAAATTCTCTTGTTTGGCGTAAATAATTTTATCAAAATAAGGCTCGAGTGCAGTTTCTAATTCCGCCGTGTCGGGTGAGCCATCATTGACCAAAATCACTTCAAAATTTTTGTAAGTTTGAGCAAAAACCGAATCCAAAGTTTCCGTAATAAACGGTGTGATATTATATGCGGGAATTATCACGCTGATCTTCGGCGCATCGGCACAGACGTTTTTCCCGACTCGATAAATCGTCAATCTTTCCTTAATGTTGGAACAATTTGAATAGCGTTCTTCCATAATTTTAGACAGTCGGATTAAACTTTTGCGTCGCGTATCGGCTCCCAACGCGCATAGCGTTCACCGCGCAGAAATTTGTAAAAACCGATGAGTGATGCCAGATTTGTCAGGACAAAATAAAGTGGAATTGCCAAAATTCCTAAGGACTTTACTGTTCTTTCCAACAACCACGCGACAAAGGCTAAAAAATAAAAAGCAACATTCAGCCCAAAAATCGCCACGAAAACGGTTGACGAAAAAGCGAGAATCATTGATGAGAAAAATACCAACAGCAAAAAAAGCGGAACAGCATAACGAAAAACTTTATGTGAAATCAGTTCGATGGCGTAAAAACCGCTTTTCAGCGGATTCATCATTGCCCGATTGCGCCATAAATCGGTAAAGGTTTGCGATATAACACGAACTCTCATTCGCATTTCTTTGTCCGTGCGCCGATTAGTTTCTTCGGTGCAGACGGCGTTCGGTTCATAAACCGAACGCAAACCTTGCCGGTAAAGAATAGTGCAAATCAAAAAATCCGAACACGCTTCGGCATACATTGGTTGATAAGCGGATTTTCGCACAGCGTAAAGACAACCCGACGCGCCGATTAACGAACAAGCGCGACTTTCAGCTTCCTTCAAAAATGTTTCGTAATTCCAATAACTTTTCGCGCCTTTGCCGACGGTTGAATCCGAATCATCAACATAAATCAATTTGCCCGCGACGCAACCGACCGTTTTATCGGCAAAATTCGGCAACATCGCATTTAGAACTTCGCGCTCATACATTGTCGTTGCATCGGAAAACAAGATAATCTCGCCCGCCGCTTTTTCAACCGCCACGTTTTGCGCCATTGTTTTACCAAGTCGTTCGGTTTGCCGGTAAAGTTTTACATTTTTTGCTGCGAACTCTTTAACAATCTCGTCCGTTCTATCATTTGAACAATCTGACGCAACCAGAATTTCTAATTTTTCCTTCGGATAATCAATCTGTAAAGTGTTTTCGAGTTTGGTGCGAATGTCGCGCTCTTCGTTGTAAGCCGTGATAAGAACTGTAACAAGCGGGGCGAAGTCAGCCTGATTGATTGATTTAGGCAAAAGACGGCTGACCGCATACACCAACAACGGATAACCGATGTAGGTGTAAAAAAGCGCAACCACGCTTATCCAAAAAATTGTTTGAGCAATGATAATCAAAACTAATCCGTTAATGAAAAAGTTAAAAGTGAAAGGAAAGACCACCATCACTTTTTTACTTTTTCACCTTCTAAGTCTTTTGCAATTTGAAATAATTGCTCAGACGCTTTTCTCCTTCAATTTCGATGCCTTTTTCGATTTGGCTGGCGCGATAAATGCGGCGCAAACAAACGGCGTAGGCAATCGGATAATATAAAAACCAATTATAAGCTACTGCGCCAAAAAAACTAGCAACCATATACGCAACAATGCTTCCTTGCACGCCGATAGCCATATAATACAGCCAATTAGTTTCTTCATTGGCAAATAATTGTCGTTCGATGGCACCGAGTTTTCGTAACGGACTGACAATAAGAATTAAATAACACGCAAAAGCCAGCAAGCCTAATTCTGACGAAACTTGCGTGTAAGCATTATGCGTTTGCAGATTTCTCACGCCGACAATCGGAAAATTTCCCAAGCCGATACCCCACGGATTTCGCAAAGTTACGATTAAGGAAAGTTCCAAAAGTTCTTTTCGCTGGTTGCTTGAACCAACCGGATCGAGCGACGGAATGAAAATTGACAAAATCCGCTTTCCATAGTCGCCGGGCGCAATCGCAATAAATAATATGCCGACAACCAAAGAAATCAAAACAACTTTGAAGCGTTGCTTTTTGCCGAGTTTCCACACTAAAACCGTCGTTACTGCTATTAAAGCCAAAAACGCGCCACGCGATTGCGTTACCATATTTCCAACAATCAATAAAAATGTCAGCCCGAAATACAGAATTCGGGCTGACATTTTTTTTGCCGCCATCCCAAGTGCAAAAGCCATAGGTGTAACGATAACGAGGTGCATCGCCAAATCGTTCGGGTTGCCAAACATTCCACCGTATTCAACACTTACGCGATAGCCTTCCGCCGCGAACTCGCCCGCCCGATAAAGTTCAACCGCCTGAAAACTGAGCATAACGCCGACACCGATGGAAAGCCACATTAAGCCTTTGAGTCGCGCCGGTGTCCGCAAAGTATTGACCATCACGATAAACATTACAATGACTTTGTTAAAAGTATCGTTAAATGTTTCCCAAACCGTTCCGGGACTTTTTGCCAGCGGCATCGTCAATAATGCCCAAAAAGTTATAAATAAAACGCACTTGACTTCGGTGGAAAGAATCGTCAGCGAACCTTCGGACGAAATTTGCGTCGGCAAATAAATCAGCAAAGTCGCAATAGCGAGAATAAAGGCTATCGAACTCAAGCCTGAAAGTCCGGGAATCAATTCGTATGGACGAAAATAAAGCACAAAAGTAAATAGAAAAATACCGATATATGTCAAACTATGCCCGTTGCGATTGATCCAACGGTCATTGCTCAATAATTTCCGGTCTTTTTCAATCTTCTTTTTTTTCTTTTTAGATTTTTGTTGTTCGGCGTAAGATGTTTCCGTTTCAGGTTTTATGTCATTGGCTAAAACCGGAAAAAATTCCGTCTGTAATATTTCTTTATCTTTAGAAATTGCTTCGGACTTTACTGTTTCTGCTTTGTTATTTGGATTGTTTAAGTTGTTTTTCGAGAAATCTTTTCGATTTGATGTTTGGAAAGGTTTGAGCGTCGCTTGGTCGCCGTTTTTCGCAGCGCCGTTCTTCGCCGAAATACCAATCGGTTCGTA
The DNA here is from genome assembly GCA_031418635.1 of Acidobacteriota bacterium. Taxonomy (GTDB): domain Bacteria; phylum Acidobacteriota; class Blastocatellia; order Pyrinomonadales; family Pyrinomonadaceae. The sequence continues at coordinate 251 of JANOXW010000009.1, read as the reverse complement.
GTCAAGATTTTTGTTTTTGTCGGCAGACATCAATAAATTTCAGATTCCAAATTCTAGATTCCAAACTTCAAATTGAGTAAAGTTTATCAGAAATTCGTTTGGTAAAATAAGTTTTTTTTGTGATTATCAAAATTCTCTTAAAACTTGAGATTTGGAATCTGGAATTTGGAATTTGGAATTTGGAATTTGGAATTTGGAATCTGGAATTTATCAGACGGCTATTTCGTGTTTCTCGACTGAAACCAAATCAC
>JANOXW010000008.1:0-1526 GCA_031418635.1 Acidobacteriota bacterium | reverse complement strand
ATAAACTTATCCGCTTCATTAGCCAGAAAGGGCAATAAGGTTTTAGTTGTTGACCTTGACCATCAGGGCAACACTACCAAAGGTTTGGGTTATCAGGTCAATGAGAAAACACCGACTATTTTTCACGTTTTGAAGGATATTGATTTTGATTATTTGAATGCTGTTGCTACAGTCCGCTCCAATCTTGACTTGATTCCTTCGGATTCCAGAACCGCCGGTTTAGAAGATATTCTTCATTCAATGCCGAGACGCGAGGAGATGCTGAAAATCAAACTGAAAGATGCGAAAGAATGGGATTTCATCATTTTGGACTGCCCGCCGGCGCACGGGCTGATTCATCTCAACGCTTTGCTTTTTGCCGAACATATTATTTTTCCCGTAACGCCGGAGGTTTGGAGCTATGATGGTTTGGAAGGTGTTTTGGGTTCAATCAAAAGGATGCAAAAATACTTTAATTACCGACCAAATATTATCGGTGCACTGCCAACTATTGTGGATGAGCGTTATTCATTGACGGGGGAAGTGAAACATCTTCTGGAACAGACTTTTGGAAATGAAAAGTTGTTGCCGTCCATCAGAACGGACGCGAAACTCAAAAATTCGCAGAAGCAAGGCAAAACAATTTTTGAGTTTGCCCCGCGTTCCCGCGCCGCCGCCGATTATGACCGATTGGCTGAGGAAGTCTTGAAAAGGGTTGGCATGAAGAAAAAAAGGAAGGGTAAATAATTATGGCGACAGGCAAAACGAGAGATAAAAAAAAGGTAGAAACAAACAGCGATTTATTGTGGCGCAAACCCATAACTTTGGATGACGACGAGCCGGACGACCCTCTCGCTTTAATGTATCAGAACAGGGAAGTCAGCCCCCAAATTGCCGTTACTCCGCCGATTCAGAAAACCGAAAAGATCATAAGCGAATCAGCCGAAGTGAACCCGAAAAGTTCCGTCAAACCGAAACAGGCAATTGAGAAAAAAAAGACCGTAAAAGTAAAAGACGAACCGGTTGAGCAGCCAAGTGACACAAAACTTGGTTTAACTCCCAAAATTACTGAATCGGACTTAAAGAAAATCCTAAAAATAAAGAGCGAAAACTTTGAGTTTACTGACATCAGAGAGATTTTGCGCGGCAAATCATTGGATATGTATGCGTATCTGCGGCACTTAGCTCGGGACACGGGCATCTGCAAAATCAAACACCTTGATTTAATGAAAAGGTTGGACATCAGTCGTCCAACCCTTTTTAAGCAGGGCGATTGGCTGATCACACTTTCTCTGATTGAAAAGCGGAATGTGCCGGGCGACCATTTCGGAACATCCTATACCGTTTATCGGTTTGAAGAAATTTTACCCGTTTCGCCAAAGTTGAAACAACAACTTGAGTTACATCTCAAAAGTCTGGCTGAAACTATAGAATAAACTGAGTTTTTAATATTTTGTAAGCCACATCTTTAACGGATTTATTAAGCGATTTAAGCCAATCAGCGGGGAGTTTTTGTTCAATCGGCACATTGTTTAACAAGGCATCGT
>JANOXW010000007.1:0-2092 GCA_031418635.1 Acidobacteriota bacterium | reverse complement strand
ATAATCGCCTTTCCAAACGCCCGAAGTCAACGGTTGTTCAGGTTTTGCCGCCCGCGCCCAGGTGAAAACCATCGGCAAAAGTTTATTGACGAGTTCGGTTTTGTTTTTCGGGTCTTGTTTGGCGTAATCGTTGCCATTCAGATTGTCCGGCTCGTTCCAAACATCCCAAGAATTGATGCGCGTATCTTTGGCAAAACTGCCGACAATATCTTTGACATATTTTTCAAGCCGCGCATATTCCGCCGGATTCGACAACGCTTTTGCGCCCGGCGATTGCACCCAACCCGAATTATGAACGCCCGGACGCGGTTCGCGTTGTTTGCCGATGTGCGGATTCGGGTCCCAAACCGAATCGAAAATGACAATCATCGGTTTGATTTTATGTTTGGTGCAGATTTCTAAAAATTGATTCAAGCGTTTTTTAAAACCTTCTTTGTCCTGTTCGTAAGCCAAATCGTGCAGAAAAACGCGCATCGTATTCATTCCGATTGATTCCGCCCAACCGAGTTCGAGGTCAATTCTTTTCGCGTCAAAGGTATCGGCTTGCCACATTTCAAGTTGATTGATTGCCGTTGCCGGAACAAAGTTTGCGCCGACCAGCCACGGCTGATTTTTATACCACTCGTTTGCTTTCTGCTCCGTCCAACGCGCCTGCACCAAAATTCCGGCGGCACATAACAGCCAAATAAAAACCAACGACACAATTTGACGATATAATTTTAATGAAAACACGATAAAAATCTCCAATTATTTGAAGCCTGTGCGTAATTCAAATACTCTTCCGCAAAAAGTTGATAAATGATTATGCGCGGATTCTTGTTTTTACCTGTCAGCTATTAGCTATTAGCTATTAGCTATTCCGAAAGTTAAATCTTGATTTTACACAAATGCTTTTGCCTTTTTACTTTTGCCTTTAAGAAGTTTCCGCCATCGCGTTGATAATCGCGTCCTGCGAAATTTCCGATTTGTGCAGTTCGGCGACGAGTTCGCCGTCGCGCATCACGACGACGCGCGAACTGCCTTCAACAAGTTCTTCGAGTTCCGACGAAATCATCAACACACCTAAGCCTTCGTTTGCCAATTCGTTGACCAGCCGTTGAATTTCGCCTTTCGCGCCGATGTCAATGCCCCGCGTCGGTTCGTCCATAATCAAAAACTTCGGATTTTTGCACAACCACCGCGCCAGCAAAACTTTCTGCTGATTGCCGCCCGAAAGTTCGCGGATTTTCTGGTCGGCACTCGACGCTTTGATGCCGAGCCGTTTCATATATTTTTCGACAATCGCGTTTTGTTTAGCGCGGGAAACAACGCCTAAATTCGTCAAAGCGGGCAAGGCGGCAAGCGTCATATTTTCACGCACCGACCATTCGGGAACGATGCCTTCGGTTTTGCGATCTTCGGATAAAAACGCGATTCCGGCATTTATCGCGTCATTCGGCGAACTTAAATTTAACGATTTGCCGTTAAGCAAAACTTTTCCGCTTTCGGCTTTGTCCGCGCCGAAAACAGCGCGGGCGACATCCGTTCTGCCCGAACCTAAAAGTCCCGCCATTCCGAGAATTTCGCCGTGCCTTGCTTCGAGCGAAACATTTCTCAGCCGCCGTCCGCGTGAAAGATTTTCGGTTTTCAAAAGCGGAACTGATTCGGCTTTTGCTTCGTGCTGTTCGCCAAACGCGGTTGCGCCTTTTTTCTCCACTTCTTCGCGCTGTTTGCCGAGCATCAGACACACGAGGTCAAGGCGTTCGAGATTTTTCAAATCGCGTGTGCCGACAAGTTTGCCGTCGCGCAAAACCGTTACCTTGTCGCACACGGCGTAAAGTTCGTCAAAGCGGTGCGAAATATAAACAATCGCCGTTCCCTGCGCCTTTAAGCGTCCGATTACTTCGTACAGAATTCCGACTTCTTTTTCAGTCAGTGAACTTGTCGGCTCATCCAAAACCAAAACTTTTGCGCCGAGAGAAACGCCGCGCACAATGGCAATCATCTGCCGCAAAGCGATATTGAGCGTTCCGAGTTCGACTTTCGGGTTGATATTCAAACCGAGACTGTTGAGAAGTTCCGCGGCTTCGCGGTTCATCCGCGCCCAATCAAT
>JANOXW010000006.1:0-5507 GCA_031418635.1 Acidobacteriota bacterium | reverse complement strand
ATAAAAATTTGGTCAATAGATAAAAAAACAATCCGTCGTATTCCACTTTACGAAAAGTATAATTGGGATTATCAAAATTATCTGAATCGCGCTCAAAATTACAAAAATCTCTACGACAAACAAATCGGATTTATGCGCCCGAAACAAAACGGAAATTGGATTTCGCCGTTTGCGCCGAATGAAGTTACGTTTCATTTTACCGAAGGAAATTCGTGGGTTTATTCGTTTTTTGTGCCACAAGACGTTTCAGGCTTGATTGATTTGTCTGGCGGAAAAGCTAATTTTGCCAAGAAATTAGATGAGCTTTTTACGACTGATGCAAAACTTGCGGGACGCGAACAGCCCGACATTACAGGTTTAATCGGGCAATACGCACATGGCAATGAGCCTTCGCATCACATTGCATATCTGTATAATTACACAGACGAACCTTGGAAAACACAAAAACTCGTGCGGCAAATTTTGGACGAATTGTACGCGCCCAAACCTGACGGTTTGATTGGAAACGAAGATTGCGGGCAAATGTCGGCTTGGTATATTTTGAGCGCGTTGGGATTTTACGAAGTCAATCCGTCGCAAACAATTTATGCAATCGGAACGCCGATTTTCAAAGAAGCAAAAATTTATCTCGAAAACAGCAAAACTTTTACGATAAAAGCGGCAAATGTTTCGGATAAGAATATTTATATTCAATCTCTTAAACTAAACGGTGAATCCTATAAAAAATCGTTTTTCAACCACGAAGATTTAATGAACGGCGGCACATTGGAATTTGTGATGACGGATACGCCGAATAAAAATTGGTTCACCGAATCGCCCGTTTCGCGCATTGAGGAAGATTTTCCGCCTGTTCCGACAATCGAAGCGTCGCGCAGTTTTGAAAAGGAAACCGAAGTTAAAATTTCCACGCCTGAACATAATGCGAAGATTTTTTATACAAAAAATGGAAGTGAACCAACCGAAAAATCGGTTGAATTTACCAAGCCTTTCACCATTGCGGAAACTGCCATGGTGAAAGCGATTTCGATAAATTCCAAAGGCAAAAGTTTGACGGTCGAATCAAAATTAAGCAAAATGCCCCACGATTGGGACGTAAAACTTTTTTCAACCTACAACCGACAATACACCGGCGGTGGCACGAAAGGTTTAATTGACGGCATTCGCGGCACGACAAACTTTGCTTCGGGCGAATGGCAAGGCTATCAATCACAAGACTTTATCGCGGTAATTGATTTACAGCGCGAAACCGAAATTAAAAAACTCGGCGGCGGATTTTTGCAAGTGGCGCGAAGTTGGATTTGGATGCCGACGCATATCGAATTTGAAGTTTCAAACGATAATGTCAATTTCACCAAAGTTGCCGACATCAAAACCGACATTGCGCCCGAAGATTTGGAACATAAAATCCGCGATTATGCCCAAGCAATTACGCCGACCAAAGCGCGTTATGTGCGCGTCAAAGCTATAAATCTTGGCAAAATCCCGTCGTGGCATCCGGGCGCGGGTTTTGATGCGTTTATTTTTGTGGACGAGATTTTTATCGAGTAACAGTTATTATTCGTTGTCGCTTTTTTCTTCATCTCTCATCAAGCGCGCAACGTGAAAAATGTAATGAAAGCCTGAAAGAAACGCCAGCAGAACAACAATCATATAAACGGTTGGCAAATAAAAACTGTAACCAAAAACGGCGGCGAGAAGAATTAGTCCGACGGCTAAGACTTGGACAAACGTGCTTAATTTACCAAGCCACGACGGTTTGAAACCGTGAAAGCCGGTCATTACGTTGATTGCGCCCGCTACCGCAACGATTAGAACATCGCGTCCAATCACGGCGGCGGTTACCCAAAACGGCACCGGAAGATGACAAACCGGCGCAAGAATCATTGGCAAAGTCAAGATAATAAAAGCGGTAGTCATCAGAAGTTTGTCGGCAATCGGGTCGAGAATAGTGCCGAGTTCGGATTCTTGCTTGTAACGTCGGGCAACAAATCCATCAACGCCGTCAGAAATACCGGCAATAAAAAAAACAATCAAAGCCCAACCACTAGCACCATAGAAAAGCAGACTGGCGAACACGGGAATAAGAGCCATACGCAGAAAGGTGAGCAGATTTGGAACGGTGATAACTTTTGAACTCATTTTTTAATTGCGAAGTGTAGAGTGAGGAATGCAGAATTATTTATCTCTTTCCGCCTCGCGCTGTGTTAATTGAAGAAACGATGATTTTTGTCAGTTGTTCGGCTTCGTCAAGCAAATCCGCCCCTAGATTTTCTCTAACTAAATTCGTATCTACAAACATCTCAATCCAAAATGCCGATTCGTCCGTTTCTTCTTCGACAATTCCCATCTTGGAAATAAAATCAGCTTTTGACATTGCCCGACAAGACGCACGGTAATTTGCTGCAACCGATGTTCCACACCGCAAAAGTTGATTGCCGATAACGCGAGCCGTTGGGTTTTTGGCAAACTTTCGACAAGTTTAATAATTCGCAAAGCAAAATTCTTAGTGCGTATTTTCAAATCCTCATTGCTCATCCATGATTCCGCATTCCTCACTCCGCATTCCGCAATTCAAGTAGTGAAATTTCGGGCGGACAGCCGTAACGAACCGGCAAAACGACTGTGCCGATGCCGCGTGTAATATAAATTTGCGTGTCCTTGCGACGATATAAGCCATTTTTCAACTTTCGGCGCGGCAAAATTCTTTTTTCATCGTCGCGCAATTTTATCTGTCCGCCGTGCGTATGTCCGCTCAACATCAGGTCAACGCCGACACGCGCTGCCCGCCGCACAATTATCGGATTATGAGCAAGGAGCATCTTCATTTCATCAGGAAAAGAACCGCGCAACGCCGCCCGCAAATCCGTTTTGCCAACCATATAATCATCAACTCCGGCAAGCCAAAAGGATGCGTCTTTTGCCCTAAATCGAACGCCTTCATTGATTAAAACATTGATATGTGCTTCGCGTAATTTATTCGTAACCATCTCGGCATCAGTCCAATGGTCGTGATTGCCAAGACACGCAAATGTGCCGAACTCCGATTCCAACTTTCCCAAAACTTCCGCCATCGGCGCGATATATGCGCTTTCGTGCGAAACGTAATCGCCCGTCAAAACAAACATATCGGGCTTCAAGCTGTTGGCAACTTTGACGGCACGGGAAATATGTTCAATATCGGTAAAAGGGCTGTGATGAATGTCGGAAAGATGGACAAGCCGAAAACCTTCGAGATTTTTCGGCAGACGTTTGAGCCGTATTTCGATTTGTTCAATCGCTAATGTGTTTGCTTCATTCAGCGCATAACGCGCCACTTGCGACAAACTTCCAGCCAAATCGCGCAAAGGCGTGTCCGAACCGACGACGGAAGAAATCCGGTCGGCAAATTTGACTTTTTCGGTGGCGACAACCTTCATTTAGTTATAAATTTTACGGGCTGAAAATTTTGGGTAAGACGATTTATAAACATTATACAGATTTAATTTGAAATTGCACTTTCATATTAAATACGCAATTGCCATAAATCCGAAAACTACGACAAATGCAATAATTCCGACCACAACCGAATAAATAATAATGTTAGTTGTGTTGTCTTTACCCGATTTGCCGTTATATTTCGCGCCGCACGATTGACATTTAACGTGCGTCAAAATCTTCGGACCGATCACTCCGCCCCACCAAGTAAAAGATAATTGTTGGGCGTTAGAATTTTGGCATTTCGGACACGATGCAAATTGTGTCATAACTTTCATCTCCTTTTGTAAATGATTAGGTTGAATTTTCGTTTTAGAGTCTGTTTACATTTTTGAAATAATAATAAAATCTTCGGTTTTTGTCGCCAAACCAGTCCGACCGACATCTTCGATGACAAAACGATCAAAATTAAAATCTAAACAGCCTCTTGGACGCGCAATGTTTAAGTCTAGCAGTGCAATGTTTAAGCTAAGACACACAATGTTTAAGCCAAGACGCGCAATGTTTAAGTCTAGCAGTGCGATGCTTGAGTCAAGACGTGCAATGTTTGAGTCAAACATTGCACTGCCAGACACTAACATCACGCTGTTAAAGTCAAACATTGCACTGCAAAAGTAGAAATTACAATTGCTACGTTTAAGTGAAAAAGTGAAGAGGTAAAAGCGAAAGACTATCAAGACAAATCACAAAAACTTTCCCACTTTTTACTTTGCCATCGCGTCTGTAACTTTGATTTCACCGGCGACGATTTTCTTTTTTGCTTCTTCAACTTTGTTTATGACATCTTGCGAAATCAAATTTTTGTTGTTTTCGTCCATCGCGTAAGCTACACCGTCTTTATCCAATCCGAAAGTGTGAAAACCGCCTTCAAACTTCCCTTCTTTGACTTCTTTCACTACATCATAAACAGCGTTGTCCACGCGTTTGACCATTGACGTTAAAACAAATCCGGGACGTTGACCGTTTTGGTTCGAGTCAACACCGATGACGAATTTGTTTGCCTCGCCGCTTGAATTTCTGCCGTATTGCTCAACCGCGTCAAACGCGCCTAAGCCGGAATTTCCCGCTGCCGTAAAAATCACGTCCGCGCCTTGGTCAATCTGATTTAAGGCTAATTCCTTGCCCTTGCCCGGATTATTCCACGCCGCATCTGTTACGCCGACGTAATTATCAACCACGCGAACATTCGGATTAACGGACTTTGCGCCTTCTTCGTAGCCGGTTTCAAAACGATGAATTAGCGGAATATCCATTCCACCGACAAAGCCGATGACACCCGATTTCGATTTTTGCGCGGCAATCATTCCAACTAAAAAAGAACCTTCGTGTTCGCGGAAAACAAGCGATGCGACATTTGGCAAAGGCTTGCCGTCTTTGTCCACAATCACGCCGTCAACGATGGCAAATTTGATGTTCGGATAATCTTGGGCGACACGCTGCATAATCGGACCTTGCGCGAAACCGATGCCGATTATCAAATCGAAATTCTTTTCGGCAAACGCCCGCATCGCCGGCTCGATCGAAGTCGGATTGCCCGGTTCGACATCGCGCAACACAATGTCCAAATCCTGATTGGCACGTTTCACACCTTCCCACGCCGCCGCGTTGAATGAACGGTCGTTTTTGCCGCCGATGTCGAAAACAATGCCAACCTTTATTTTGCCTTTATCGGTGGTCGCTTCGGTTGCAGTTTCGCACGAAGTTAGGACAAACAAAGCAACAAGAAGTAATGTGATTTTTAAAGTAAATCTAATGTTCATAGCCATTTTTGGTAGTGTTTCAAATTTTATGCTGAATAAAAATAAGTTCGGAATAAGTGAAAAGTGAAAGGTGAAAAATGATAAATAAAGCGAGTGAAAATCTATCACTTATCAGCTATCACCTTTCACTTATTCCGAAGAAAAATTGGTCTAAATCAAACCATCATAAATCACGAAATAATTTCCTTTACGAGTTCAAATTTTCTCGACGGTTTTTCCACACTAATTTTATACGCCATTTGCAATTTTGCCAAGACTTTCGCGGCTTGTCCT
>JANOXW010000005.1:0-2990 GCA_031418635.1 Acidobacteriota bacterium | reverse complement strand
CCCGAATTTTGCCGCTTCGCCGCCCGATTTTTCCCACTTGCCCGAACCTTTCGAGTAGAGTTTAACGCGCACGCCGATCATCGGCAGATTTGTTTCGGTATTTTTAGCCATCGCCTCTTCGGCAAGACTCAAAGTGTGGTCGAGGTCGCTCATTTTTTCGATTACGATCACGACATTTTTCCCTGCTTGTGCGCCCGCAAACGCTAGTTTTACAAAATCGCGGTCTTTGAAACCATTCAAAACGAGCAAACTATCTTCCGATTGTTCCATCGCAAGTGCCGCGTAAAGTTCCGCTTTTGAACCGGCTTCCAAGCCGAAATTATAGCGTTTTCCTTCGCGCAGATATTCTTCGACGACCGAACGGTTTTGATTAACCTTCATCGGATAGACGCACATGTGTTCGCCGTTGTAGCCGAATTCTTTGATGGAATGTTTAAATGCTTTTTGCAGTTTGCGGATTTGTCCGAAAAGAAGTTGCGGGAAACGAAGCAACACCGGCGTATTGATGCCGCGCCGACTCAAATCGTCAATAATGACCTTGACATCCGCCGTCAAATTTTCGCCTTCCGCCGCGCGGACGATCAAGTTTCCCTTGCGATTAACGCCGAAATATCCCGCGCCCCAATTGTCAATGCCGTAAGTTTCTATCGTCTGATCAATAATTGCGCTCAAATTGCTTGTTCTCCAGAAAAATAAAATACTTATTTAGTATAACCGATAAGCTAAATAAAAATTTATAACTTATTAGAAATGTAACAAAAAACAAAATGTGAAACAATAGCTTTTTTTTCAGAGTTTAAAAATTGGGTTTTGAGGTGAGCATTTTTAGGCTAGTGCGGCAAAACATTTGTATCGGTAACTTAAATTATAAATGGTCTTCGTAGATTCCTTCACGGCTCATCGCATAATCGGACAGCGGCTTGGCATCGGGTGGCAAACTTTTCTCGAAATAATCGGCGAGTTCGTCAGCGAGTTTTTCAAATTCCTCGTCGTCTGATTTTTCATCCTTCGCCAATCTCTCAAGCGCGATTTCTTCAACCTTGCGCTTTTTCGATTCGGCTTCCTTAATAATTCCTTGATAAATATTTTCAGGAACTTCCAAAACAATCAAGTGTGTCATCTTCTTTACCTCTCAAACGCATTTTATCACAGTATTATATTCCGAACTCGGTTTAAGATACGGCGCATTTTTAGGGTAAATTGTTCCATTCATCAACCGAAATCTGGCGTTCGATAATTTCTTCGACTTCGCGGATTATCATTCGGAGTTGAGGAACGGAATATTACGATTGTTTTCGTAGATCATAAATTGATGTTTCGCGCCGAAATAAACGCCTTCAAATCCGAGAGAGCGCAGACGTTTGATAAAATCCTTTCTTTTACACGGATTCCAACTGCTCATATTGCGGTTTCCCGTTTAAATCCAGCGCGTCTAAAACGGGCAGAGAATGTCCAAATTTCAAACCAACCAAAACCCAATCTTCTAAAACGGAACGCAGTTCGTCTTCGCATTCACGCAAAGTTACGGCAAACGCGACCACGCCTTTGCACGACGGAATGCGCCCGAAAAATGAGCCGTCTTCTAATTTATCGTATTCGGCTTGCGCCAAGGCGCGATTGAGATAGTCGCTTAAAATATATTGACCGTTCATAGTGCTTATTTTAACAATTAAATTCGTATATTCCCAACCTTCTCCGGCTTTTTGTCCGAACTCGGTTTGAAATAAGGCGCGATCTTTCATTCGTCTTGTAACCATAGAGCATCGTTGCGGTCTTTTGCTCTGCCGGTGGAGGTTTTGTTGATGAGTAGTTGTGTTTTGCCGATGACGGGAATTTTCAAACCTTCCATTTCAACTGTCTTGTGTTCATTCCAAGCAGCTTCAAATTCAACGCCGTCAATTTGCGTAATAACATCAATGCGGCTTGGGACAAGACCAATTTGAAAAACTATTCCAAGAGTTTTCAAATCCTCGATATTCAAATCAAAAAGAGGTGCGCCGAATGTTTGTAAGGCTCGCCAAACTTTTTCGGCGTTTGCGTCCGAACAGCGAATCCATAAATCAATATCGCCCGTCGCTCGAACGTAGCCGTGAAATGCCATCGCGTAGCCGCCGACCACGAGAAATTCAACTTTCTCTGTGATAAACGCGGATAATATATCTTTGAAGTCTGGATTCAGCAAGCGATTCTCCTTTGAAAGCCCAAGCGTCGAGTGCAAGTTGCCACATCATCGCCCAACGCTCCTCAGGTGTCGTGTTTTTTAAGTTGTCAGTTTCTTCTTTTAATGATGTTTTGCGAACTTTGATGTTTCGTTCCAAAATTTTCATACGTTATATTTTATCACAAAAATTAAATTCTAATATTCCCAACCTTCTCCGGCTTTTTGTCCGAACTCGGTTTGAGATACGGTGCGTCTGTTTGTTCGCGTTTGTCTTGTTCGTCGGACGAGTGCCATTTCATCCATTCCGACGGCGCGTCGAAGGTTTCGCCACCGTGTTTGGTTAGTCTTGGGCGAATGCGGCACATGACGGGCGTGTTGATGCCGACACCGCTGATGACGGCTTGACCTTTGGTTAAGGCGGGCAGTTCGGCGAGCATGGCGCGTCCCGCACCTTCGACTGATTGGGCGACGGTTTGTTGGTCAATCGGGTTGACGATTCGCATAATGATTTGCGTCATACATTGCGAGAGAACGTCTTGGTCGAGTTTGCCCGGACGTTGAGTTATTAAACCAATTCCAACACCGAATTTTCTGCCTTCGGACAAGATTTGTTTCAAAATATTGGTCGAAACAACGCTTGCTCCGGCGGGCGCGAAACGATGCGCTTCTTCGAGTAGCGTAAAAACCGGATAATTGACAAAATCGCCGCGTTCCTTTGGCGTTTCGCCGCGCACGACTAACATTCGGGCTTTGTTGACGCGGCGGAGAAGTGCGCCGACGATGACTTGCTGTTCGTGTTGTTCGATGTCGGATAATTGCAAAATCGTGC
>JANOXW010000004.1:0-2024 GCA_031418635.1 Acidobacteriota bacterium | reverse complement strand
AAGGCGATGCTTTTGTCGCGCTGCATGGTTCTTGGAATCGGGAAAAATTAACGGGATATAAAATTATTCGAGTGCGATTCAAAGACGGAAAACTCGTCGGCAACGGTTACGAAGATTTTTTAAGCGGTTGGTTGCCTGATGAAACTTCACGCGAAGTTTGGGGCAGACCGGTCGGACTTTTGGTAAATGCAGACGGTTCACTGCTGATTTGCGATGATGGCGCAAAGAAAATCTGGCGCGTAAGTTTCGACAAATAGTATGAAGAAATTTCTAAAAATAAGCGCGGTTGTTTTATTTGTTATCTTTGTTGCTATTCAATTTTATCGTCCGGCGCGGGAAAATCTGCCGATAATTCCTGAACAAACTTTGGAAGCGACGACGCAAGTTCCCGAAAATATCCAACAAACATTTAAGCGAAGTTGTAACGATTGCCACACGAACAATACCGATTGGCGTTGGTATTCAAACATCGCGCCGGTTTCTTGGCAAATGATTGACCACGTTAAAGATGGCAGACAGAAACTAAATCTTTCAGTTTGGGGAACTTACGAAACACGCCGCAAACGCAAAAAACTCGACGAAATTTGTGAGCAAATCACGTCCAAAGAAATGCCGCTTGACCAGTATGTTTGGATTCATTGGCAGGCAAAACTGAGCGATGAAGAAATTAAATCAATTTGCGATTGGACGCAAATTGAAAGTGATAGATTAGCCACAATGCCGTAAAAGATTGAAATACAAACATCCCAAAGTTTGTTGGAAAAATCGAACTTTGCCGAAATATTCGCCGTATGAACTTTATATTTTAGAGAAATCCAAAATCCAAAATCTAAAATCCAAAATTGAGATATGTTTTGCCCAAATTGTGGAAAAGAGACTAACGAACAAAAGTTTTGTCGGGATTGCGGCTTGAAAGTTGAAAAGATTTTCAATGTTTTGGTCAAAGAAATTCAAGAAAGAGAAAAAACAAGCGTTCAAAAACGTGATGATTTGTTCAGAAAATTAGGATTTATTTCGCTGAGTTTATTGTTCGGGCTTTGTTTTAGTTTTGTGTTTTATCTCGCTGTTTATTACAAATTTCTAATTTTCGGCAAAGAAACAATCGGCGCGATTGGACTGACAGCGATGGTTTGTTTGGGACTTTTGAGTTTGTTTTTTTTCAATCTGCCAAAATTGCTTGAGCGCAAAGAATTAAGCGCGGAATTTTCAAAAAACAGTGAAATTGAGGAACCACGCATAACGGAAAAACTGTTGTCAGAAGGAATGTTTGAGCCGATTCAGAGTGTAACGGAAAATTCCACCGAACTGCTTTTTGTCGAGAACAAAACAAAAAAACTTCAATAAGTTTGTTGTCAGGCAAATTCAAAAAAGCTAAGATAATCTTACTAAAATTCAAGGAGAAAAATTCATAAATGAGTGATATTACGTTAGAACAATCATACACAGTCGCAAAAGCGGCACACGACAAAGCCAAAGAACTCGGTGTCAAAATGAACATCGCGGTTGTTGATGCGGGCGCGAATTTGAAGGCTTTTGTCAGAATGGATGGTGCGTGGTTGGGAAGCATTGACATCTCGATTAAAAAGGCGAAAACGGCGCGGTTTTTTGATATGCCGACGGGCGCAATCGGAAAACTGTCGCAACCGGGCGAATCGCTTTATCAAATCGAAGTTTCCAATGGCGGTTTGATTTCTTTTCCGGGCGGCGTTCCGCTTATCAACAAAGAGGGCGAAATTATCGGCGCAATCGGCGTTTCGGGCAGCACGGTTGACGATGACCAAGTGGTTGCCGAAGCGGGCGCATCAGCACTGACTTAAAATCGCCAATAATTTGGACAAATAAAGCCTGTGCAAATTAAAGTAGTTTTTTAATACTTTAACTACTCCGCAATAAGTGATAGGTGAAAAGTGATAGCTGATAGGTTTGACTTATCACCTTTCACTTTTCACTTATTCCGAAGCATATCTTTATTTTTTAATTTGCACACGCGTCATTTAAGTCCGCGTTCACAAAAGTTTGCCGTG
>JANOXW010000003.1:0-7537 GCA_031418635.1 Acidobacteriota bacterium | reverse complement strand
TAATCAAAGAGATACGGTTAAAATATGGTTATGGAATTAACAGTCGCCATTACAGGCGCGTCAGGCACGATTTACGCTTATCGAACACTGCAACTCCTTGCGGCAAGCGGCGCGATTGAAACAATAAATCTGATAATGTCGGGAACTTCGGCAACCGTCGCGCAAGTTGAAATGGGCGCGAATTTGCGTGTATTAAATACGGAAAAAGTCAATCAATGGCTTGGTTTAGAGCAAGATTCAAAAATTATTCGCTATTGGCGGCTTGATAATTTAGCGGCAAAACCTGCGTCGGGTTCAAACAACCAAGCGGGAATGATAATCGTGCCGTGTTCGATGGGAACGCTGGGCGCAATTGCTTCGGGCGCGGGAACAAATTTGATTCATCGTGCCGCTGATGTAACTTTAAAAGAAGGTCGGAAATTAGTTATAGTTCCGCGAGAAACGCCGTATAATGTGATTCATCTCGAAAATATGCTCAAATTATCCCGCGCCGGCGCACAGATTTTGCCTGCCAGTCCGGGATTTTATCATCGTCCAAAAACTATCGAAGAATTGGTTGACCATTTATGTTTTCGCATTCTTGACCAATTCGATATTCCGCATTCGCACAAAACACAATGGACGGGCGAGGAAATTTCACACGGAGAATAAAAATGAAACAAAAAATAATTTACATTAGCTTATTGTTATTGTTGGGCGGTTCAATAAATGTTTCGGCGCAGAAAGAACGCTATGTTCGCCCGGTTGACGAAGGCACAAAGGATAAATCGTTCAGCGTATTTCGCGCCAAACTTATCGAAACTGTTAAAAACCGCGACAAAAAATATCTTCTCAGCATTCTTGACCCGAATATCCAGGCTAGTTTCGGCGGCGACGCAGGAATCGCAGATTTTAAAAAGATGTGGAAAATTGACAGTTCAAAGAGTAAATTATGGGACGAGTTGCGAGTAGTTTTAAGCAATGGCGGAACTTTTTCTGATAAAAAAACTTTTGCTGCGCCATATAGTTTTAATGGTTTTCCCGAAGACTTGGATGCTTTCGAGCATCAGATGATTTTCGGCAACAATGTTAATTTACGCGCCAAGCCTAATTTGTCAGCCGAATTAGTTTCAAACCTATCTTATAATATCGTCAAAGTTGATTATGAAAATTCAGTTAGCGACGGCAAAACTGATGCGACTTATTTATGGTTGAAGGTTGAAACATTGGGTGGTAAAAAAGGTTTTGTTAGTGCCGGATTTGTCAGAAGTCCGATAGATTTCCGGGCTATTTTTGAAAAGATAAAAGGGAAATGGATGATGACTGCTTTTGTCGCAGGTGATTAAATGACACAAAATACAATCGAAAGATTTTCCAATCGCGTTGAAAATTACGTTAAATATCGCCCCGATTATCCACGAGAGATTTTAGATTTGTTTCGTGGTGAGATGAATCTGCAAAAAAAGAGCGTCGTTGCCGACATCGGTTCGGGGACAGGAATTTCTGCTAAACTTTTTCTGGAAAGCGGCAACACGGTTTTCGGGATTGAGCCGAATGAAGCGATGCGCGACGCAGCGGAAAAGTTTTTGCAAGATTTTCCAAATTTTAAAAGCGTCAACGGAACTGCCGAAAACACTACTTTACCCGATAAAAGCGTTGATTTTGTGATTGCGGCACAAGCGTTTCATTGGTTTGATCAAACAAAAACGCGCGATGAATTTGAACGAATTGTTCAAGATAACGGTGTTGTCGTGCTAATTTGGAATGAACGACAACTTGCTTCAAACGAGTTTTTGCGCGACTATGAAAAGTTTTTGAGCGAATTCGGCACTGATTATCAAAAGGTTCGACACGATAATATCACGGCAAAAAGTCTGAAAGATTTTTTTCAAAAGGACTTTCGCCAAGCTATTTTTTTAAATTCACAATCGCTAAACTTCGATGGATTAAAGGGAAGAATGCTGTCGGCTTCCTATATGCCGTCGGCAGAAAATCCGCTTTATGAAAAAATGCTGATAAAACTCAAATCGCTTTTTGCAGAACACGCGGAAAACGGTAAAATAGAAGTTTTATACGACACCAAAGTTTTTTACGGACAGTTTTAATTTATGGACGCAACATCTGGAAAAAGAGTAATAACCGTCGCACATTCTCCCGATTCTGACGACGCTTTTATGTTTTACGGCTTGGCAACGAACAAGTTAGAAACCAACAATTTAAAGTTTGAACATACACTAAAAGACATTCAAACGCTCAATGAAGACGCGAAAAACGGAGTTTTTGACGTAACGGCAGTTAGTTTTCACGCCTACGCATATATTTCCGACAAATACGCACTTCTGCCGCACGGCGCAAGCATCGGCGACAAATACGGACCGATTTTGGTGTCGAAGGAAAAACGCTCAGTCGAAGAAATTCCGAATATGAAAATCGCCATTCCGGGCGAATTGACAAGCGCGTTTCTTGCTCTAAGAATCTACAACCAAGATTTTGAATATGTCGTTGTGCCGTTTGATGAAATTATCGAAACGGTGCAAAGCGGCAAAGCCGACGCTGGACTTCTAATTCACGAAGGACAACTTTTTTATAAACAAATCGGTTTAGCCAAAGTTCTGGATTTAGGCGAATGGTGGTTTGAGAAAACGGGTTTGCCATTGCCGATGGGCGGAAATGTGATTAGACGCGAACTCGGCGCGGATTTGATGAAAGAAGTATCAAAATATCTGCACCAAAGCATAGTTTATTCGATGGAAAACCGCGAAGACGCGCTTGCTTATGCGATGCAATTTGCCCGCGATATGCCGCCCGAACTCGCCGATAGATTCGTGGCGATGTGGGTTAATGATTTAACTCTCGATTATGGTCAACGCGGGCGTGATGCCGTCAAACTTTTGCTCAAAGAAGGCTTCGAAAAAGGCATTATTCCGCATCAAGTCGAAGTTGATTTCGTGGAGTAGATTAACGCAAGAAAATAAAGAATAGCCACAAAAAAGCACAAAAAGCACAAAACAAATATTTCTAAAATTCTTTTTTTGTGGCTTTTGTGCTTTTTTGTGGCTATTCTTTTGAAAAGCGGGAATCAATTTTTCGCTTTCAATTGTTTCACAAATTCTTTGTGATTTTTGGTTGCTAAACCTTTCTGCAAATCGCTCAAAACCTGTGCCAAATCATCTGCCAGAATAGCTTTGACATTAAGCCGCAAACCTCCGAAAAGACGGCTTTCAATCACACCCGATTGATCTGCTTCGAGCAAAATATATTCGCCGTTTTCCCACGCAAACCAATCAATTTCGCCATCGTCCACGCGCCAAATAATATATTCCTTCACGCCGTTTCGACGATAGATTTTCTTTTTCTCGGTCGTATCGTAAGAAGCCGTGCTGGAAGCAATTTCAACCACTAATTCGGGCGCACCTTCGAGATAATCGTCCAACGAAATATACGAATTTCCGCCGAATTCTTCCTTCACATACAAAACTGCGTCCGGTTGCGGTTGATTATCGTAATCGAGCCGCACAGTTGAATTGTCGGCGAAATCAACGCCTTCGGTAGAAACCAAATAACTTCCCAACCACCACATAATTCGGCTATGCGGTTTGGCGTGATGCGTAATTCTCACGGGTGATGCCATATAAACGACTCCTTCAATCAATTCGGCTTTGACTTTTTCGGGCATTGCTTCATAACGCCGTTCAAATTCCGCCCGCGTCAGACGGTCGCCGTTTTCAAGTGGCGGAATCGCAAATCTGCCGTTGTTTCCCAGCTTTTGTTGAATTGAAACATTTGGATTTATCATAAAACTTCGCGTTCAAAAAATCTTTTCTAACATTTTACTGCTTTTTTCGCGGAAAACCAAAGTTGTATCAATCACTTTGCGTTCTTCGCGTCTTTGCGTGAAAATTTATCTTAACATGAAACAAATCAACGAAAGAGTCCAACTTCTCAACGATAAATCGGAAAACAAAAAAGCCGAATATGTTCTGTATTGGATGCAGATGTTTAAGCGCACAACGCATAATCACGCGCTGAACTTTGCGATTGAACAGGCGAATGAACGCAATTTGCCGTTGGTTGTGTATGAAGGCTTGAAATTTTATTATCCGTGGGCAAACGATAGAATTCATACTTTTATTCTCGAAGGCGTTGAGGAAAAACGCGAAGCATTTGCAAAACTCGGCATCAAATACGTTTTTTATTTGCAAAAAGATAAACATTCGCCGAAACAAACCGTCAAAAAAATTGCCAAAGACGCGGCTTTAATCGTAACGGACGATTTTCCGTGTTTCATTATTCCCGACCACAACGCGGCGATTGTTGAAAAAACTAATGTTCCCGTTTATGCAGTTGATTCAAACGGGATAATTCCGATGTCGAAGTTTGAAAAAGAAGAATACGGCGCATATACGATTCGCCCGAAAATCAAAAGAATTCTCGACGATTATTTTATTCCGTTTGAAGAAGCGCAAATCAAAAATAAACAATCTGATTTGAAAATTGATTGTCCTGATACGATTGTTAATGAGAAAAACATTGCCGAATTAGTTGCCGAATGCGACATTGACCACAGCGTCAAACCGTCGCCGATTTACAAAGGTGGAACAACCAACGGGCGCAAGCGATTGAACCATTTTATCGAGAATATTTTGCCGAATTATGACGAATCGCGTAACAAACCCGAAATTGACGGCTCAAGTCGTTTGAGTTCGTATTTGCATTTCGGCTTTTTATCGTCGCTGGAAATCGCGCTTGCTGTTAAAGAATCGGACGCGCCGAAAGCATCAAAAGACGCATATCTCGAAGAATTGATTGTGCGCCGCGAACTTTCTTATAATTTTACGCGCCATAATAAAAATTACGATTCGCTCAAATCTCTGCCTGATTGGGCAAACAAAACGATGCGCGAACATATTGACGACGAAAGACCGATAACTTATTCGTTGGAACAACTTGAAAGCGCGGAAACCTACGATGAACTGTGGAACGCGACGCAACGCGAAATGAACGAAACGGGCGAAGTTCATAATTATGTCAGAATGTTATGGGGAAAATTGGTGATTGAATGGACGATTAGTTACGAAGAAGCGTTTGCAATTTTAGAACATCTGAACAACAAATACTGTCTCGACGGGCGCAATCCGAATTCTTACGCGGGAATTTTATGGTGTTTCGGCAAACACGACCGCGCTTGGCAAGAACGCGAGATTTTTGGCAAACTCCGCTGTATGACTTCAAACTCGACAGGCAAAAAGTTTGACTCGAAAAAATATATCGAATGGACGAAAAGTTTGGCGGAAAATCCTGAATTACCCAAAATCGTTAATCGCTAAAATTTTTCCACTTACCGTTCCAATCGAATTTTTCGAGCGCACGAAAGCGTTTTTTGTAATCGTAAAAGGAAGTTTCTTCGTAAGCATAACCTTGATAATAAAAGGTTTTGCTGTGTTTTAGAGCGAAATCAATTTCAAGCAGCATTGTAAAAATCCCTAAACTGCGCGAAGTTTCTTCGGGCGCAAACATGGCGTAAATACTGGAAATCGCGGTTTTGCCGACATCGAAAAAACTTGCGGCAAGTAATTTTTCTTTATCATAAATGCAAACTTCTAACGCTTCGCACGGAACATTTGCCGCGTCAAACGAGAGAAAATCGTAAATCGAATGAGGAACCCCGCGCTTAAATCGTCGTTTGTGGCGTTCAAAGAGAGATTCTTTTTCGGCGGTTATTTCAATCGGGCGAATAACGGTTTGTAAATCTTGATTTTTCTTGAGAATTCGGCGTTTGTTTTTGGAAAGAGAAAACGCGGCAAGTCGAATGCGTAACGGAAAAACACGACAGATTTTGCCTTCGTAATATGAAAAATTATACCGAAAAAAATGCGTCCCGAAATGCCGCCAACCGTTTGCCAAAAGCGTGTCCATTCGGTTTGGCGCAACATTTAGCATGTTAAAATCTTCATTGATGAAGTAAAGTTCATTCAGCGGATAAATTTCATTTTCGAGCATCGGTTACGAAAAAATGGCGCAGGTAAAAAAATATACCAAATCGAATTTGCCAGAAAAACTATGCGTCGTTTGTGGCAAACCGATGAAATGGCGACGGCGTTGGGCGCAGGTTTGGGCGGAAGTAAAATATTGTTCGGAAAAATGTCGAAAAAACAAAAATAGTGAATAGCGAATTGAAATTTGCCCAACTCGCTATCACTATTTTTTATTCATTCCTTCCTTAATTTGCTACCGAATCCGCTTTTTCTTCTTCGTCGTCTGCTTCAAGAAGTTCTTCGGTTTCCTCAGTTTCGCTTATCACATTCGATTGAAAATATTCTTCCTTAAACGACTGTGAATGCGCTTCTTCGGAGCGTTTTTCAAGTGCTTCTTTTGCCTTGAGCATAATGCAATTGCCTTCAAAAATCGCGCCGTCTTCGATTAACAAGCGCGGCGTTTGAATATTGCCGACGACTCGCGCCGTGCGTCCGAGTTCGAGTTTTTCCGAAGCAATAATATCGCCGTTGACCGTTCCGCCGATGATTGCTGCCGCGACCATAATGTTGGCATCAACGCGACCGGTCGAACCGACTACTAATGTTCCGTCGGTTGACGTTACGCGCCCGGTCAAATGTCCGTCAACACGCAACATTGATTGAAAATTGGTTTCGCCCGTTAAAACCGTGCCGTTGCCGACAAAACCGCTTAGACGACCTTCTTTGATGTCGCGTGCCATTGATTCGCTTTCGGAAATGGCGCGGGTTGACGACGGTTGATTGCTGTTCGTATATGGATATGACGACACCGAATTTGCCGGTTTTTCTTGATATTCGGTTGCGCCGTTTGATGTTTCAGTTTTGGAACTTCTTCCCATTCTAATCATAATTTTTCTTAAATGACCTCCGCTTGGATTTTTCGACTCGTAAATTGCCGATCAGATTTTCCGAAAAAAATCTAACCAAGCGTGAGCCATAAATTTTCGATGGTATTTTACTGAAATGACGAACTAACGTATTTTTCCAGTTTGGAACTTTAATAATAAAAGACTTCTGATGCGGTGTCCAGTTAAATTCGGGCATTTGTAAATTCGCCCTTTGCGTGTCAGAATTTAAGGTTTGGAGGAAATGACAAAAATTTGTTTGTTGAAAGTAAGATAAAAACAAAATTGCTCAAAAAAATGGGCGAAGCCATCCGCGATTTTTCGATGATTGAAGACGGGGATAAAGTGATGGTTTGTCTTTCGGGCGGAAAAGACAGCTATACTTTGCTCGATTTACTGCTTGACGTGCAGAAACGTGCGCCTGTCAAATTTGAAATTCTCGCCGTTAATCTCGACCAAAAACAGCCCGATTTTCCCGTCGAAGTTTTGCCCGATTATCTCGAAAATCTCGGTGTTAATTATCGAATCGTTGAAGAAGATACTTATTCGATTGTTACGGAACATATTCCCGCAGGCAAAACATTTTGTTCGCTGTGTTCGCGTCTGCGGCGCGGAATTTTATACACTACGGCAATCAGAGAAAACTGCACAAAAATCGCGCTCGGACATCACGCCGACGATGTTATCAACACATTTCTG
>JANOXW010000002.1:0-1851 GCA_031418635.1 Acidobacteriota bacterium | reverse complement strand
ACTGATGAATCAAAACGTGAATTAAATCAAAGCGTTGAAGCGGTGTCGGACCGTAAATATTTGATAATCTGACATTGATAATCGGAATCCATTTTGTATAAAACTTACACGCTTCTTCGCCCAAGTATTTGCTCATCACGTAGCGGTTTTTATACGGATTGATCGGGCTGTGTTCGGAAACGGGCAGAGTAACTTTGTTCTCATCATATATCAAAACGGATGAAAAGTGGATGAACTTTTTAATCGGATGATGTTTCAATTGTTCCATCGTTTGAATCAACGGCAACAAATGATATTCGAAAGCGTTCGGTTCATCATCCGAAAGAGTTTCTTTTTCAAGATTATAATGATCGGTGTTGCCGATGATGTAAATAACTTTATCGAATTTCTCATCGCGCAACGCGCTCAAATCGGCGAGACTGTCCACTTGAATATGACGATTTGCCGTCGGCGGCGCGGTGCGCCCGACGGAAACAATGTCGGGATAATTTTCCAAAATATACGGACCGAGAAATCCGCTTCCGCCGAAAAGTATTGTGTTATTAGTTGTCATGGTTGCAGAATTTTCCCTTTAAAACCTCTTTTTTGGAGTTTCGGCACAATTTCGTCGTAATAATTCCACGCAAACAGAATCGCGGCATCGGCGGGCTGTTCATCTTCAAACATATAATTTTCGTCAACAATCGGAATATGAACGCCTGGCAAATATGTGCCGATGCGAAGCGGATTGACTTCCGTAATGTAATCAACAAGGTCGGGTCCGAGCCGACAATAATTGCAAATCGTCGAAGCCTTTGCCGGTGCGCCGATGCCGATAACTTTTTTTCCTTTTGAACGAAGCGCATAAACTTCATCAAAAAGTTTGCGCTTTCGCATCTCGACTTTGCGCGTAAAATCTTCGTTGGTTGTTTGATCGTATAATTTTTCTTTTTCTTCGAGCGCGACGAGTTTTTTTACTCGGTTGGAGACTGGATACTCACCGGTGTTGCAGGCAAAGATGCGGATCGAGCCGCCGTAAACCTCGGACCTTTCAACATCAAAAACATCCATTCCGTACTGGCGATGCAGATAGATCAGCGGTTTCATCGAGTAATAACGCAGATGCTGATGAAACATATTGTCATAATGAAGCCGCTGCATCGTATCGAGCCAATACTGCGAATCGGTGGCAAAAACGCCGCGTTTTTTCAGCAGGATCTTAACGCCGCGCATTACGCCCGCCAAATCGGCCATGTGCCCGAAAACTCCGCAAGCCGTAATCGCATCAGCCTTGCCGTATTTCGCTTTGACATACTCAGCGGTTTCTTCATTGAAAAAGGCATGAAGTGTTTCGATGCCTTGTTCATTGGCGATACGAACCGGGTCGCCCGATGGGTCAACACCCAAAAATTTTACGCCGGATGGAATATAGCCTTTTAACAGCGTGCCGTCGTTCGAGCCAATGTCCACAGCAAAGGATTTGCCATTCAGATTCTGCAGCTTTACGAGTTTCGCGGGGAGTGTTTGCAGGTGACGCGTTGCTGTCTGGGTCGTGCCGCTGACGAACGGAAAATTTTTGTAAACGATTTTCGGATTAACGATGTAGCTAAGCTGCGTCAGGCCGCATTCCGGGCAATGCTGCAGTTTGAGCGGGTAAAAAGTTTCCGGTTGATTCAATTGCGATGGCGAAAGTACAAGATCGCCGATCGGCTGATTGCCCAAATCGACGCCCGGAATCGTTCCGGTTCCGCAAATCTGGCATTTTACCTGAGCCTGGCGATCGCGCCCGCGCCCGCGGCCGGGTATGCCTGCATTGCGACGGCTGATTTCCGTCGTTTGCGGTGTCTGTTTTTCCAACGTGGTTTTTTTACT
>JANOXW010000001.1:0-2006 GCA_031418635.1 Acidobacteriota bacterium | reverse complement strand
TGACGAAAGAGAATATATCGGATGTTGTGATGGAGATTGCCTGTGGGTTGCACAATCTCCGGGTTATATTTCGACAACCAATGCAAACTATTGATATTACTAATGTTGAGGAATTATCTTATTTCCGATAATGTCTAATGAATCTGCCGAATCTTTCTTTTTACCCAAAAGCGCATCAGCCTTTTTGCAAACCTCGCTGAATTCACCTTCATTATCACGACACAGAAAAACCAAAAGCGCGTCGAGTCTTTCGTCCAACAACTTCGGGTCAGGCGCAAGCGCGTGTAAAACTTCCATCGCCAACGAAGTCTTGCCATAACCGCTTGCCGCTTTGACGACGATAACCTTTTTCCTCTTCTGCGTCAGCCATTCGGTTAAATTATCGCGTTCTCCAACGCGGTCAACAAACAAAGTTTTCTCCGTCAATCTGCCGACCAACTTCGGCAAATCTTTCGGTTTAATTTCAACGTCGTCAAATTTTTCTTCAATTCTATCAAGTGAGTCTTGCGCTTTGTCTTGCTTTTTTTGAGTGTCTTTGTGCAACCAATAATTTTCTTCGCGGAAGTCGGAGATTTGCCATTCAAGTTCGCTGAAATTTTCAATTCGTCCGAAATCAGCAATCTGTTTGAGCAAAGCGGTTTGTTCGAGTGTCGTCTGCTTTTGTATCGCCGCTTCGATTTTTTCGTTGACTTTGTATTCTTCGTTGAAAATGATGCAGACGAGATGAAACCAATCGTATTTTTTAACCCGATTGCCCTTGGCGTTGAGTTTTAACTGAATCGTAAAATCTTTGTCGTCTGGAAAATCTTCCCAACCGTTATTGATCGCTTCGCTCAAAAGGTCAAAAGCATTTTGCGAGAAAGAAACGGCTTTTCGTCCGCCAAATTTCGCGTAATAGCTGTTTTTAATGTCGCTGAGAGTTTGTTCTTTGAGTTTGCCGGCAAATTCTTTTTGGGCGATTTCGGGATTGGCGATGTTGTCTTTATCAAAAATGCTGAAAAGTTCTTTATAATCAATTCGCTCGTCAAACGTCGCGGTTTCGACGCTTTTTAGTTCATCTTTGAGGCTTTGACTGACAGCAACCAACCAATTAATGTCCTCGTCTTTCCACGCGACATTTTTAATTCTTTTCCAGATTGAACGCCTTTCCGATTTAATATCAGCCAAACAACCCTGACAAGCAAAAAATGTCGCTAGCAAAGTCGCTTTTCTCGCGGCTCGCTGTAAATCGTGATTTATGGAATCGGCATCAAACGAATCAAGGCTCTGAAGAAGTTTATCGTAACCCGCAGATGTGCCGTCTTTCAGCCAATCGTAAAAAATGCCGCCAACGGTTTGCCCAAAAATTGACTTGGGAATTTCACCATAATCAAAACTTCCATCTTTGTCTTTATTTGCGAAAAATGAATAAGTAACACCTGCTGCTCCAAATAAAACGCGAAGCGAAGTCATTGCAGTAATGAGAGTCAGCGACATATTAACCTCTATTTAATTTTATAAGTTGAAAGAACAGTAAAAGGATATTATAAAACTGCTTTTTTGAAAAGGTTTATTTGAGCCGCCGGAACGCAAACATTCGTTCAAAACAATTTTACAAAAAATTATTCAGGAAATTCTTCTTTCAACAATCTTTCCATCACGCCGTCTGCGGTTGGTTTTTGCTTGAGATGTTCGCGCAATTCTCTTAGTTCGGTTTTACTGCCTTGTTTGAGAATGTTTCGCATTCCCTCGACATAACGCTGTTTTTTCCGGTGGTTTTCGTAAATTCTCGCCAGATGTTTTTCACCTTCGTTGATCAATCTGTCTATTTCTTTAAGATAGCCTAAAATTTCGCGGTGTTTTTCGGGCATGGCAAATTTGAAATTTTTCATCGCTCGGTCGCGTCGTTCGATTTGCCCGGTTATGAAATTTAAGGCTTCGGTGTATTCTACGGGCATTTCGTATTCGGGCGGACGTTGTTGGCGTGCCGGTTCGGGAAAGCGTTCGGCGAGGCGATTGCGCTTTTC